>NZ_JBHWUI010000102.1:8263-32736 GCF_042737525.1 Kitasatospora sp. NPDC059973
ACCCCACGCCCCCCCGGGGCTTCCCCAAGAATACCCCCGCCCCGCCGGCCCGCCCCCCCCCCCCGGGGGCCGGCACGGCCAGACCCTTAGCAGCAGTCGCCGAAGCGAGGCGGCGGACCTCCTCCGAGAAGGTGTCGAACAATGTCAGTCGCCGTGCAGGGCGCCACCGGCCAGGGCGGCCGGGAGCGCGATCCGCGTCCGGGCCTGATGGAGCGCCTCAAGCGCTCGTACGCCAAGCACTGGTACGCCTACGCGATGATCGCGCCGGTCGTGCTGGTGCTGGGCGGGCTGGTGCTCTACCCGCTCGCCGAGGGCATCTGGCTCACCCTCACCGACGCCAACAGCCTCAATGCCGCCCGCACGATCGGCGTCAACGAGATCCCGGCCAGCTACCACTTCGTCGGCTTCGACAACTACGCCGACATCCTCTGGGGCCCGGGCTCGTACGACCGCTTCTGGTCGCACTTCGTCTGGACCATCGCCTGGACGGCGCTCTGCGTCTGCCTGCACTACACCATCGGCCTCGGCCTCGCCCTGCTGCTCAACCAGAAGCTGCGCGGCCGTGCCGTCTACCGGATGCTGCTGATCCTGCCCTGGGCGGTGCCGACCTTCGTCACCGTCTTCTCCTGGCGCCTGATGCTCGCCGACGGCGGCGCCGTCAACGGCCTGCTCTCCGCCCTCCACCTGCCCGAGCCCGGCTGGCTGGACGACCCGGTGGCGCAGAAGGCGGCCGCGGTCCTGGTCAACACCTGGGTCGGCGTGCCGTTCATGATGATCTCGCTGCTCGGCGGCCTGCAGTCGATCCCGGCCGAGCTGTACGAGGCCGCCGAGATGGACGGCGCCACCGCCTGGCAGCGGTTCCGCCACGTCACCCTGCCCGGGCTGCGCACCGTCTCCTCGACCGTGGTGCTGCTCGGAGTGATCTGGACGTTCAACCAGTTCGCCGTCATCTTCCTGCTGTTCGGCGGCAACGGCGCGCCCGACGCCCAGCTGCTGGTCACCTGGGCCTACCGGCTCGGCTTCGGCCAGCAGCCCCGGGACTACGCGCAGTCGGCCGCGTACGGCGTGATCCTGCTGTCCATCCTCATCGTCTTCACCTCCTTCTACCGACGCTGGCTCGCCCGCAACGAGCAGGCCAACGGCTGACGCCGACCGGTAACCAAGCGACCCACGAAGGCAGGTAACCCCGATGAGCACCACCACCGAACGACCCACCGTCCTCGTCGCCCCGGCGGCGGCGGCCGCCAAGCCGGTCAGGACCCGTCGCCGCGGCGAGTCCGGCCCGCTCGGCAAGGCGCTGGCCCACGGCGCCCTGATCCTGGCCAGCCTGATCGCGCTGTTCCCGGTGGTCTGGATCCTCTACGTCTCGCTCGGCCCGGACAAGACCGACTACCTCCACCCCGGCGAGATCATCGACAAGATGACCCTGTCGAACTACCACACGGTGCTGTTCGACACCGACTTCTTCACCTGGTTCGGCAACGCGTTCCTGGTCTCCGGGGTGACCACGGTGTTCGGCGTGCTGATCGCCGCCACCACCGGCTACGCCGTCTCCCGGATGCGCTTCCCCGGGCACAAGCCGCTGATGTGGTCGCTGCTGGTCACCCAGATGTTCCCGATCGCGGTACTGATCGTGCCGATGTACACGATCCTGTCCGAACTCGGCCTGCTGGACAGCTACCTCGGTCTGATCCTGGTCTACTCGACCACCACCGTGCCGTACTGCGCCTGGCTGCTGAAGGGCTACTTCGACACCATCCCGGTGGAGATCGACGAGGCCGGCCGGGTCGACGGGCTCACCCCGATCGGCACCTTCTGGCGGCTGGTCCTGCCGCTCGCCCGGCCGGGTCTCGCGGTGGCCGCGTTCTACTCCTTCCTGACCGCCTGGGCCGAGGTGGCCTTCGCCTCCACCTTCATGCTCAGCTCCGACAAGTACACCCTGGCCGTCGGCCTGCAGACCTTCGTCAGCGAACACGACGCCCAGTGGAACCTGATGGCGGCGACCGCGGTCCTGATCGCGATCCCGTCCTCGGTCCTCTTCTACCTGGTGCAGCGTCACCTGGTCACCGGCCTGACCGCCGGCGCCTCCAAGTCCTGACCTGCCGCTCTCTAGTCCCAAGGGATACCGTCCATGACCCAGAACCTGGCCGACACCTCCCGGCCCGCCGCCGACGCCACCGCTCACGAGGCAAGCACCGGCGCGTCCAGAGGCTGGTGGCGGGATGCGGTCATCTACCAGGTGTACCCGCGCAGTTTCGCCGACTCCAACGGTGACGGCATGGGCGACCTGCCGGGCATCCGCAGCCGTCTGCCCTACCTGCGCGACCTCGGCGTGGACGCCGTCTGGCTCTCGCCGTTCTACGCCTCCCCGCAGGCCGACGCCGGCTACGACGTGGCCGACTACCGCGCGGTGGACCCGATGTTCGGCACCCTGCTGGACGCCGACGCGCTGATCCGCGACGCGCACGGGCTGGGCCTGCGGATCATCGTGGACCTCGTCCCCAACCACTCCTCCGACCGGCACGAGTGGTTCCAGCGCGCCCTGCGCGAGGGCCCGTCCTCCCCGCTGCGCGAGCGCTACCACTTCCGCCCCGGCAAGGGCCAGAACGGCGAGCTGCCGCCCAACGACTGGGAGTCCATCTTCGGCGGCCCGGCCTGGACCCGCACCGAGAACCCCGACGGCACCCCCGGTGACTGGTACCTGCACCTGTTCGCGCCCGAGCAGCCCGACTTCAACTGGGAGAACGGGGCCGTCGCCGACGAGTTCCGCTCGATCCTGCGGTTCTGGCTGGACATGGGCGTCGACGGCTTCCGGATCGACGTCGCCCACGGCCTGGTCAAGGCCCCCGGCCTGCCCGACATCGGCGGCGGCGACCAGCTGAGGCTGCTCGGCAACGACGTCATGCCGTTCTTCGACCAGGACGGCGTGCACGAGATCTACCGCAGCTGGCGGAAGATCCTCGACGAGTACCCGGGGCAGCGGATCGGCGTCGCCGAGGCGTGGACCCCGACCGTCGAGCGCACCGCCAACTACGTGCGCCCCGACGAGCTGCACCAGGCCTTCAACTTCCAGTACCTGGGCACCTCCTGGGACGCCGCCGAGCTGCGCTCGGTGATCGACCTGTCGCTCGACTCGATGCGCCCGGTCGACGCCCCCGCCACCTGGGTGCTCTCGAACCACGACGTCACCCGGCACAGCACCCGGTTCGCCAACCCGCCGGGCCTGGGCACCCAGATCCGCACCCCCGGCGACCGCGCGCTCGGCCTGCGCCGGGCCCGCGCCGCCACCCTGCTGATGCTCGCGCTGCCCGGCTCGGCGTACGTCTACCAGGGCGAGGAGCTCGGCCTGCCGGACGTCACCGACCTGCCCGACGAGGTCCGCCAGGACCCGTCCTTCTTCCGCAAGGCCGGCCAGGACGGCTACCGCGACGGCTGCCGGGTGCCGATCCCGTGGTCCGGCACCGAGGCCCCGTACGGCTTCGGCCCGACCCCCGGCGGCCCCAGCTGGCTGCCGCAGCCGGCCGAGTGGGCCGGGCTCAGCGTCGAGGCGCAGACCGGTGACCCGACGTCGACCCTGGAGCTCTACCGCAGCGCGCTGGCCATCCGCCGGGAGCAGTCCGGGCTGGGCGCCGGCACCGGGGTCGAGTGGATGGCGAGCCCCGAGGGCACCCTGGTCTTCCGCCGCGGCTCCTTCGTCTGCACGGTGAACACCACCGCCGAGCCGGTGCGGATACCCGCGCCGGGCCGGCTGCTGCTGTCCTCCGCGGACGCCGCGCCGGAGGCCGCCGGCGCCGGCGGCGAAGCGGTTCTCGGACCGGACAGCACCGACTGGTGGGCGGTCTGACGTGGTTGCAATAGGCTCTGGGACCGTGACTACGGCGCGACTATCAGACATCGCGGCGCAGGCGGGGGTCAGCGAAGCCACCGTCTCCCGCGTACTCAACGGCAAGGCGAACGTTTCCGCCGCCACCCGGCAGACCGTGCTGGCGGCGCTGGACGTGCTCGGCTACGAGCGGCCGACCAGGCTGCGCCAGCGCAGTGCGGGACTGATCGGGCTGATCACCCCGGAACTGAGCAACCCGATCTTCCCCGCGCTGGCCCAGGTGATCGAGCAGGTGCTGAGCCGGCACGGGTACACCCCGGTGCTCTGCACCCAGACGCCCGGCGGCTCCACCGAGGACGAACTGGTGGAGATGCTGGTCGACCGGGGCGTGGCGGGCATCGTGTTCGTCTCCGGCCTGCACGCGGACACCACCGCCGACCACGACCGGTACGCCCGGCTGACCGGCCGGCAGGTGCCGTTCGTCCTGATCAACGGCTTCAGCGAGAAGATCGACGCGCCGTTCATCTCGCCGGACGACCGGGCCGCGATGTGGATGGCCGTCCAGCACCTGGCCGAGCTCGGCCACGAGCGGATCGGCCTCGCGGTCGGGCAGAAGCGGTACGTCCCGGTGCTGCGGAAGATCGAGGGCTTCACGGCGGCCCTGCGGGAGGTCCTCGGCCGGACCGAGGAGCAGGCCCGGGAGCTCGTCCACCACACGCTGTTCAGCGTGGAGGGCGGGCACGCGGCGGCCGGCGCACTGCTCGACAAGGGCTGTACGGCGATCGTCTGCGGCAGCGACATGATGGCGCTCGGCGCGATCCGCGCGGTGCGCCAGCGGGGGCTGTCCGTGCCGCAGGACGTCTCGGTGGTCGGGTTCGACGACTCGCCGCTGATAGCTTTCACCGAGCCGCCGCTGACCACCATCCGCCAGCCGGTCGAGGCGATGGCCACCGCCGCCGTCGACGCCCTGCTGGAGGAGGTCGGCGCGAACGCCGCCCAGCGCGGTGAGTTCATGTTCCAGCCGGAGCTGGTGATGCGCGGTTCCACGGGCGCCTGCGCCCGCTGAGACGACGACCGGGGCCCCGGAGGACGATCCAGTCCTCCGGGGTCCCGTCCTGTCCGCCCTCAGCCCTCCTGCGCGGTCGGGCGCTGCTGCCCGGTCCGCTGCCCGTCGGCGGCCTCGCCGGTCCGGCTCTCGGTGCGCCGCCCCCGGGCGAGGTAGTCGCGCAGGATCAGCTCCACCGCGTCCTGCGGGTTCCTGGTGCCGGAGAGCATCATCGCGTCGATCGCGAGATTGGCGTCGAGCGTGACGGTGACCTGGGCCATGTGACTCCTCCTCGGGTGCGGAGCAGCAGCATGCCCGCCCGGGCCGAGGTTTGGCCATGCCCGGGCCCGCGCCGTCCCGCGCGCGGGCGTGCCGGAGCCCCCGGGGAGGAGCGACCAGACTCTCCCCGGGGGCTGCGGCGGACGGCGCGGACCGCGTGCGGACCGCGCGCGGGATCAGACCCGGCCGGCGAAGTCCGGGGCCCAGTTGGCGATGGTCTGGGTCCGCACGCCCACGCTCGGGTTGGCGGCCTCGACGTACTTGCCGTCGCCGATGTAGAGCGCGACGTGGTAGACGCCCGAGTCCTGGCCGTTGTTGGACCAGAACAGCAGGTCGCCGGCCTTGAGGGCGTCCAGCGAGACGTGGGTGCTGGCGGCGGCCTGGTCGGCGGCGACCCGCGGGACGGAGACGCCCGCGGCGCGCAGCGCGGCCTGGGTCAGGCCGGAGCAGTCCCAACCGCCGTTGCCGGTACCGCCGTAGACGTAGGCCTGGCCGACCTTCGACTGGGCGAAGGAGACCGCGGCGGCCATGCTGCCGGTGGCGGCCTGGGCCGGCGCCTCGGCCGACGCCTGGGCGGCGGGCTTGGCGGCCGGAGCCTGGGTCTGCGCGGCCGGCTTGGTGGCGGTCGCGGTGGAGCCGTCGGCCTTGCCGGTGGCGCCCGAGGAGCGGTTGAACCAGTCGAAGCCCTGGCCGGACTCGTCCGAGGCCCGGGTCTTCGCGCGGTCGCCCAGGCTCAGGTGCTGGCCCGGGTAGATGACGTGCGGGCCGTCGCCGAGGGTGCCGCGGTTGAGCTCGTAGAGCCGCTCCCAGCCGCCCTGGACGTTGTTCTTGTCGGCGATCGAGGAGAGCCAGTCGCCCGCGACCACGGTGTAGTCGGAGGAGGCCTGCGCGTCCTGGCGGTACTGCTGCCAGTTCCGGCCCTGCGACTGCTGGGCGGAGTCGGCGGCGGCCGGGGTCTCGGCGGCCTTCGGGGCGGCCTTGGGCGCGGCCGGCTTGGCGGCGGGGGCGGGGGTCTGCGCCGGGGCCGGGGCGGCCTTCGGGGCGGCCGGCGTGGCGGCGGTCGCGGTGTCGACGGCGGCCGGGGTGCCGCCCTTGGTCAGACCGGCCTGGACGGAGCAGACGGGCCAGGCGCCGGGGCCCTGGACGGCGAGCACCTTCTCGGCGACCGCGATCTGCTGGTCCTTGGTGGCGAGGTCGGCACGCGCGGCGTAGCTGGTGCCGCCGAACGCCGCCCAGGTGGAGTTGGTGAACTGGAGGCCGCCGTAGAAACCGTTGCCGGTGTTGATGCTCCAGTTGCCGGTGCTCTCGCACTGGGCGACCTTGTCCCAGGTGGCGACCGAGGCGGCCGAGGCGGAGCCGGCGGTGAGGCAGGGGATGGTGAGGCCGATACCGACGACGCCGAGGGTGGCGATCGCTCGGCGGGTGCGGCCGGACAGGCGGGTGCCGTTGGTGGGCAGCATGGTGACGCGGTCCTCTCCCACGCCTGCGAGGTGAGCTGTCGGATTCGGGCTGGAGTTGCCCGGCCGCGCTGTGGACGCGGCTTCACCCCTAGCCCCGAACCGGTACGAACCGGTCCCGGGCGACTTACCTGTGGTTCCCCCGCTCCTGCCGTGGTGCGTTCTGCGCTGCCAGCGCACCCGACGGCAGGACTCGGCGTTGCGGGTGGGCTGGGTCCGTGTGGCCACGAACGGGGAGCACGTTAAGCAGACTTAAGTTCAAACCGCAAACATGTGTGACGGCCATCACGGTTTATGAAGAGCGTGCTAAATGGCTGTCCACCATGATCAGAAATGACCGATTTCGAGCAACGCCCGTCGGAGTCACGGCAACTGCCTATGCTTCAGGGCATCAGGACCGACGCGGCCGTCTGGGGGGAGGGCTTCGCAGCGATGGCCATGGACGAGGGTCCGGAGGCCGGTGCGCCGGCCGAGCGGCCGCGTGGAACGCACCGCCGGGCAAAACACCGCAGAGCGGACATCACGCCCGCAGAGCCCCGAACTCCCCTGCCCCGGCGGACGATGCTGCGCTGGCTCGCCGTCGGCACGGTCTTCGCGGCGGTCGGCGGCGAGGAGGCGCTGCGGCGCTCCCTGGACGGCCGCTCCGCGCCCGTCGCCGCCGCGGAGGACCCCGCCACGGGGCCGGGAGCGGCCGACCCGGCCGCGGGGCACGGGCACGGCGCCGCGTCGCCCCCCGGGACGCCCGGGGGTGCCACCGAGGGCGCCCCCGCCGGAGCCGCCCCCGCACCCACCCCCGACCAGGGCGGCCGCCCCTGGTCGGACCCGGCCGGCTGGGGCGGCCGGGTACCCGGACCGCAGAGCGCCGTCCGGATCACCGACCGGGTGCTGCTCGACACCGACGCCGCGATCGGCTCGCTGCTGGTCGAGCCGGGCGGTGCGCTCACCTTCGCCGCCGACCGCAGCCTCACCCTCGCCGCCGCGGGCAACGTCGAGATCCGCGGCACCCTCGCGCTCGCCCCCGAGGGCGCCGCCGTGCACACCGTGCGCTTCCCCGCCGTCGACGAGCGGCGCTTCCGGGGGGACGGCGTGAAGGTGGTCGACACCGACGTCGGCCTCTGGGTCACCGGCGCCGGGTACCTGCGGCTGGACGGCGCGGCCAAGACCGCCTGGGTGCGCGCCGACCGGGCACTCGCGGCGGGCGACACCACCGTCAGCCTGGCCGCGCCGCCCACCGGTTGGCTGCCCGGCGACGAACTGGCCGTCACCCCGACCGGCCCGCCGGGCGAGGACGGCTTCTCCACCCGCTACGACCTCGCCGTCGTCCGGTCCGTCAGCGGATCCACCGTCACCCTGGAGGCGCCGCTGACGTACGCGCACCCCCGGGTCGCCGCCGGAGGGGGCGTCACGGTCGGCGCCGAGGTGCTCAACCTGACCCGCAGCGTGCGGATCGAGGGCACCGCCGAGGGCCGCGCCCACGTCCACCTCACCACCTCCCGCCGGGCCGACCTGCGGCACGCGGCGCTGCGCTGGGTCGGCCCGCGCACCGACACCGCGGAGTCCTGGAAGGGCCCGGACGGCAGCGCCCCGGTGACCGCCCCGGTGCTCGGCCGGTACGGGCTGCACTTCCACATGCTGGGCGACACCACCCGGGGCACCGTCGTCGAGGGCCTGGTGGTCCGCGACGCGGGGAGCCACGCCTTCGTCCCGCACGCCAGCCACGGCATCACCTTCCGCAGCTGCATCAGCCACGACACCTGGGAGGACGCCTACTGGTGGGACGGCCCGCCGGACACCCGCACCCCGCAGCAGCCCTCCGACGACATCGTCTACGAGTCCTGCGTCGCCTCCCGCACGCGGCTGGAGCCCAACCCGCGGGCCTACCGGCTGACCGGCTTCAACCTCGGCGCCGGCACCGGCGGCAAGGCGCTGGACTGCGTGGCCGTCGGCGTCCAGGGGGCCGACGGCGCCTCCGGCTTCGAGTGGCCGGAGAACAGCGAGGGGGTCTGGACGTTCCAGCGCTGCCTGGCCCACAACAACCTGCGGGACGGCATCTTCGTCTGGCTGAACGCCCAGCAGCACCACGTGGTCACCGAGTTCGCGGCCTACCACAACGGCGGGTGGGGCATCGAGCACGGCGCCTACCTCAACGACTTCGACTACACCGCGAGCGTGCTGTACGGCAACGGCGGCGGGGGAGTGGCGCTGCACTCGCTCGGCCGGGACAAGGGGACCGTCTTCGACGGCCTGCTGATCGACGCCGCCGGGCAGAGCGACTACGGCGTCTCCACCGCGCGCCACGAACTCGCCGGGGAGGCGGTCACCTTCAGCCGCAGCCGGTTCACCGGCCACCGCCGGGCCGGGATCGCCTTCCGGGCCACCCCGGACGGCAGGCCGGACGACATCCTCGTCCTGGACTGCGAGTTCGACGGCAACGAGCTCTGGATGGACCCGGAGTCCGCGCCGCCGAAGAACATCCTGCTGCGCCGGGCGGGGCAGACCGAGGTGCTGCAGGTGCGCAAGGCGGACGGTGGCGGCGGGCGGTCGCCGTGGAACGCCACCGGCGTGCCGGTGGCCGCCTTCGCCGCGCAGTCCCGGCCGGTGCAGCTGCCGGCGCTGCGGCTCAAGGACGCGGCGGCGGCCACCGGCCGGGTGGGCGGGCGGACCTGAGGCCGGGGCCCGCCGGGGCCCGCACCGACGCGCCTCGGACCGGTACGGCGCGGGCCCGTACGGAGAGGGCCGGTGCGGCGGGGACACGGACGGCGGGGGGTACGGCGAGGGCCCGGAGCGGGTGCGCTCCGGGCCCTTCGGCGTTCGTGGTCCGCTACTCGGCGGCGGCCTCCCCGGCCTCCTGGGCAGCGGCCTCCTCGGCGGCGGCCTGCGCGGCGAACGCCTCGGGGGCGACGGCCGGCAGTACGGCGAGGTAGGTGGCGGCGATCAGCTGGCCCACCGTCGGGTAGGCGCCGAGCGGCGCGGCGCTCGGGCAGCCGGTCTCCTCGGCGGCCGTGGCGAGCAGCTCGGAGTCGGCCTCCGGGCCGATCACCAGCGGGGCCAGCGCGGGGCGCTGGGAGCCGGTCTCCTTGAGGTGCGCGACGGCGGCGGCCACCGAGCCGGGCACGTCGAGCGCGGCGGGCACGACCGGCACCGCGAGGCGGGCGGCCAGCAGCACACCGGTGATCCCGGCCGCCGCGGCGGCCTCCTCGCCACCGACGGTGGTGAGGACGACGCCGTCCGCGGCCGTCGCGATGGCGAACAGCCGGGCGCGGTCGGCGCGGGCCAGCCCCGCCTCGGAGAGCCGGACGTGGACGGCCTCGGCGAGCAGCGGGTGCGGGCCGAGGACATCGGTGACGTGGGCGCCGTACTCGGCGGCCAGCGCGTGCAGTTCGGTCAGGAAGCCGTGCGGGCCGGGGACCAGCGGCACCACGACCGGGGCGGGCAGGCCCGACTCGGCGGCGTGCGCCAGCAGTTCGGCGACGGAGAACTCGTCACGGCCGGGCTCGCTCCCGCCCGCGCCGCTGTCGAGGTAACCGGCCGCGGTCTGCACGCCGTTCTGCTCGCTGCGTACGATCGACAGCAGTTCCTCGACCACGGAACGGGACTCCGGCCCGGCGGTCGCGGGCACCGCGAGCACCAGGGCCGGGGATCCGGCCGGGATCTCGGGGCGCTCGGGGCGTCGGTGGCGCCCCCGCGCACGGGAGCCTGGGGTGCGGACGGGCAGTGGCGCGCCCGGGATGGCTGCGGTGCTCATGGCGGAGATCGTAGGACATCCCCCGGCCAACGCTGCAGTCGGCTGCCGTACCGGGAGGGGCGGGGTGCCCGAAATTCGGACATACCGTGATCAATCCCTATGTGGCTACCACTTCTGCCTGAGACGTGACAGGAGGTGCCGCGCGTTGCGGTGGTGGCGCGTGAGATGTCTCACAGCATACGGACGGTCTGACGGAGGGTCACGGCGGTGCGACTCCAGGCGCCCGAAGATCAACATTCAGCGGGTGGCCGCCTACGGGCGGTTATCGGAGTCTTCCCGATTGCCCCGGATATGTCCGCTTACGTTCCCTCGGGTGTCGAGGCGGTGAAGAGTTCCGGTTTGTCGACGAAGGGCCCGTGCACCTGCAACGTCCCGTGCTGATGCACGTGCACTGGAGCTATCATCACGTCAAGTGAGGCGTTGTGCCGGGCCGGTACGGGGCCGGCCCAGTCGTTCGGCTGCGAGCCGGGGCGCCGAGCTGGACGACTACTCCGGAGCTCTTCGGGAGATTTCTATGCACGACAGGTACGACACGTACAACGGGATGGCGGCTGCGGACCTCAAGGACGTGGTCTGGCAGAAGAGCCTCCACAGCAACTCCCAGGGCAACTGCGTCGAGTTCGCCGCGCTCCCGGGGGGCGACGTGGCGATGCGCAACTCGCGCTTTCCCGATGGTCCGGCACTGATCTACACCCGGGCCGAGATCGCGGCGCTGCTGCTGGGCGCCAAGGACGGGGAGTTCGACCACCTGGCGGTCTGACCGTTTCGTCTTCTTCGCCATCGGGGGGCCGTCGTGGGTGCTGACACCACGACGGCCTTTGTCTTCTCCGCCCGGCCGCCCCGTGGTGGGCGTCGTGAGCGGGTGCCGCCGGTGCGGCCGTCGCCCCGGGAGGCTGTCGCCGGGCGATCGCGCGACCGGCTGTCGCCGACCGGTCGCCGTCGGGTCGGGGCTCGCGGGCGGGCCGCCGCGGACCGGGCGCCGCACGTCTGCGGCCAGGAGCGTGCGCGGCCGCGGATCGGGGGCGGTGCCGTCCTCCCGGTGCCGCGCCCCGGGAGTGGTGCCGTCCTCCCGCCGGCCGCGGCGCACGGCTAGGCCGAGCGGCGGTGCCGCCCGCCGAGCTCCGCCAGCGCGCCGGCCTCGGGCTCGAACAGTGCCCAGACCACCTTGCCGCCGCCCAGCGGGTGCCAGCCCCAGGACCGGCTGAACGAGTCCACCAGGTGCAGCCCGCGACCCGATTCGGCGACGAAGTCCGCCTCCCGGGCCACCGGCCCGGTGCTGCTGGGGTCGCTGACGGCGCAGACCACCTGCGGTGCGCGGTGCACCAGGCTTATTCGGATCGGTAGTCGCCCCTCGGGAGCGGGTTGGGTGGGAAAGTCGTAGTCGTCGAGCGCGCCGCCCGTCGCACCGGGGCACGCGCCGATGGCGTGCCGCAGGGCGTTGGTCACCAGTTCCGAGGCCACCAGCGCGACGTCGTCGAACAGTTCGCTCAGTCCCCAGCGCTGAAGAGCGGTCCTGGCGAAGTCGCGCGCGGTTCTGACGGCTTCGTAGCGAGGGGCGAGCGTACAGGTGACCACATGGGGATCGACTGCCAAGGCCGTACCGGTGCTCATGAAGAGCTCCTCCCATAAGGGGGCGGACACGGCTGGACCCGCCGGGGTCATGCCGGTCACCTCCGACTCGCTAGGCCGCGCGGCCGACCCCTCGACCAGTCGCGCGCGCACACGAAGGCCCGGTGGCGCGAGGGCGCTGCCGGGCTGGTGCGCGGAGTCGCGCGTGGGGTCGACGCGGAGCCCGCGGGATTGCCAGGGATGTGCAGGTGCACGTGCACCATCGTCCTCTGCGCTCACTGCAGATGCAAGAGTCGATTCACGTGCAGTCGTTCAAATGGCATATGCAAGCGCCGAATGCACGTGCATCCTGGTGTGAGGAGTGCAGAACTGATAGGAACATCCGTCAGTATCGGCACCGTGAGCGCTCAACTGATGGCAGACTGTGCGCTGTTTGCCCTAGGTGGAGGTTTCGACCGCATGACCACAGTTCAGCCGGGCGGCGGCTCGATGGTCCGCCGGATCCTCCTCGGCTCCCAGCTGCGCCGCCTCCGTGAGGCGCGCGGCATCACCCGCGAGGACGCGGGCTATGCGATCCGCGCCTCCGAGTCGAAGATCAGCCGCATGGAGCTCGGCCGCGTCAGTTTCAAGGAGCGCGACGTCGCCGATCTGCTCAGCCTCTACGGCGTGGACGACGGCGGTGAGCGCGAGGCCCTGCTCGGCCTGGTCCGGGAGGCCAACAAGTCCGGCTGGTGGCACAGCTTCAACGACGTGCTGCCGGGCTGGTTCCAGACCTATGTCGGCCTGGAGGAGGCCGCCGCACTGATCCGCACCTACGAGGTCCAGTTCATCCCCGGCCTGCTGCAGTCCGAGGAGTACGCACGGGCGGTTTTCGGTCAGAGTCGCCCGGTGATCAGCGAGGACGAGGTCGAGCGGCGGGTGAGCCTGCGGCTGCGCCGCCAGAAGCTGCTCGCCGAGGGCAGCAGCCCCCGGCTCTGGGCGGTCATCGACGAGGCGGCCCTGCGCCGGCCGGTCGGCGGCCCCAAGGTGATGCGCGGTCAGGTGCAGTACCTGATCGACGTCGCCGAGCAGGCCAACGTGGTGATCCAGGTAATGCCGTTCCGCTTCGGCGCCCACGCCGGGGAGTCCGGGGCGTTCACGATCCTGCGCTTCCCCGAGCAGGACCTCGCCGACGTGGTCTACCTGGAGCAGCTCACCAGCGCGCTCTACCTCGACAAGCGCGACGACGTCGACGCGTACATCCAGGTCATGGAGCGGCTCTGCGTCGACAGCCTGACGCCGGAGCGCACCATCGACCTGCTGGCGTCGATCCTCAAGGAGCGCTGACCCGGCCCGGGTGACCGGGCACCGAACGGCCGCCGGCCGCCGCGTTCACCCGCGGGCCGGCGGCCGTTCGCGTTCCGGCGGCTGCGGCTGCGGGGGGAGGCCGAGCGGCCAGTCCAGGCCGTAGCGGCCGAACAGGTCGGCACGGATCAGCGCCAGCGGCAGCTCGGCGCCCGGCAGCAGCACCCCGATGCAGCCGCCCATCAGCGCGCTGCGCAGCACCGCGTGCTCGGCGAGCGGGTCGGGCGCGCCCCAGTCGCGCAGCAGTCCCTGGAGGATCGCGCCGAGCTGTCGCTGCTCCGGGTCCTGGACGAAGGCGCCGGTGTCCGGGTCCAGGATGAGCGCGAGGTGCGAGCGCATCACCCGGGGGTGGTCCATCGCCAGCCCCAGCACGGTGTCGATCGCGCGGGCCAGCCGGGCCTCCGGCGAGGAGCCGGGCTCCATCGCGTCCAGGGCGGCCGACAGCGCCAGGTGCATCATCCGGTGGGTCGCCGACTGCATCAGCAGCCGTTTGCCGTCGAAGTAGTACGAGAGCAGGCCGCGGGCGAGGCCGGCCCGCTCGGCGATGTCGGTCAGCGTGGTGCCCGCGTAGCCGTGCTCGTCGACGAGTTCGACGGTGGCGCGCATGATGCGCCGGCGGGAGCGTTGACGCATTTCCTCATTGACCGAATCCCCGCGAGGTGCCATCGTGTCTGCTCCGTACGTTCGTTGGCTCCTGGCCAATATACTGGCGGCGCGAGCCGCCGATCCGTGGAACCCCGCACTTGGCGGGACTGCGGGGATCGGCTCGTACGGACGCGCCGGCTCCACCGACACGGGGGTTTGGTGGAGCCGGCGCGTACCTGAGGGCGAGGACGGGTCCGGGCTGGTGGGGTCAGCTCTTGGTCAGGACCTCGTCGCGCCGGTCGGCCAGGTCGACGGACGGATAATCATAGTCCGGGACGGACACCGGAGTTGACCGCTTGCGCCGGTCGAGCACGGCGCCCGCGGTGGCGATCAGGAAGCCCAGCGCGGCGATCCCGGTGATGAGGACCAGGGCGGGCCGGTAGCCGTCCAGCTGGGCCTGGGCACCGTCTCCGCCGCCACTGCCCGCGGTGATCATCGCGGTGGCCCCGGCGAGCACCACGGCCGTACCGACCTGGATCGCGGTGTTGACCAGCCCGGAGGCCAGGCCCTGCTCCTCGTCGCCCACGCCGTCGGTGGCGGCGATGTTCACCGAGGGGAAGGCCAGGGCGAAGCCGACGCCCAGCAGGATCATCGACGGCAGCACCAGGGTGAGGTACGAGCTGTGCTCGTCCAGCCGCAGGAACAGCGCGAAGGCGGCGGTGAGGGCGAGCAGGCCGATCGGCAGCAGCCGGCCGGTGCCGAAGCGGTCCACGATCGGGCCCATGAACGGGGCCGACAGCGCGATGAAGGCGCCGGCCGGGAGCAGTCCGAGCGCCATCTGCAGGGCCGACCAGCCGAGCAGGTGCTGGAGGTAGAGGGTGACCACGAACTGGAAGCCGCCGTAGGCGCCGGTCATGGTGAAGGCGATCACGTTGGCCCGGGCGACCGAGCCGTTGCGGAAGATGCCGAGCCGGACCAGCGGGTGGGCGGTGCGGCTCTCGGTGACCAGGAAGGCGGCGGCCAGGGCGGCGACCACGACGAGCGAGCCGAGGGTGCGCAGGCTCAGCCAGCCGGCGCCCTGCGCCTCGGTGACGGTGAAGACCAGGAGCAGCACGGTGAGCGTGCCGGTGATCGCGCCGAGCACGTCGTACCCGCCCTTGGCCCGCTCCTCGACCGGGCGGGGGAGCAGCCGGATCGCGAAGAGCAGGGCCAGCAGGGCGACCGGGACGGGCATCAGGAAGGTCCAGCGCCAGCCGACCGAGGTGAGCAGGCCGCTGAGCACCAGGCCGAGCGAGAAGCCGCTGGCGCCGCAGGTGGTGTAGATGGAGAGTGCCCGGTTGCGGGCCGGGCCCTCCGCGAACGTGGTGGTGATGATCGACAGGCCGGCGGGCGCGGTGAAGGCCGCGCTGACGCCCTTGAGGAAGCGGGCGGCGATCAGCAGGCCGCCGTCGTCGACCAGGCCGCCGAGCAGTGAGGCGCCCGCGAAGACGCCGAGGGCGACCAGGAACACCCGGCGCCGGCCGAGCAGGTCGGCGGCGCGCCCGCCGAGCAGCAGCAGCCCGCCGTAGCCGAGGACGTAGCCGGAGACCACCCATTGCAGCGCGGAGGTGGAGAGGTGGAGTTCGGAGCCGATGGACGGGAGGGCGACGCCGACCATGGAGACGTCGAGGGCGTCCAGGAACATCGCGGCACAGAGCACGATCAGGGTGCCCCAGAGGCGGGGGGTCCAGCGCAGCCCGGAGGCTGACGGGTCGTCGGTTGCGGGGACGGTCGCGGTGGTCATGGGGAGGACACTACATGCACGTGCATTCATTGCAAGTGAATTTAATGCGACTACATAAGTTCCATGTGCACGTGGTACTGTGGCCGGGTGGCTGAACTCGACTCTCCGGTGGAGGCAGGTCTGGTCGCCGAATGGCGAGACCTGCTGGCCCGCCATGCCGCGACGTCCTGTGCGCTCGATCGCGAGCTGGGTGAGAAGTACGACCTGGGCGTGAGCGAGTTCGAGGTGCTGGAGCGGCTGGTCGAGGAGCGCGACAGCGCGGTCGGCCACCAGCTGCGGGTTCAGGAGCTGGCCGACACCGTCCATCTGAGCCAGAGCGCGCTCTCCCGGCTGATCGGCCGGCTGGAGAAGGCCGGGCTGGTGACGCGTGCGATGTGCCCCAACGACCGGCGCGGCATCCAGGTGGCGCTCACCGAGGCCGGCTGCCGGCGCTACGCCGAGGCCCGGCCGCTGCACCGCGAGGTGCTCGCGCGCACGCTCGGCTCCCCGGTCTCCCCCGACCCGGTCTCTCCCGGCACCCCTTGCGGGGAGTCGGCGTCGGCCTGACGCTCCGTCACCGGTCCGCCGAGGGCGGGCCCGCAGTCCCACGCCGGAATCAGAACAGGGTCGAGAGCCCCGGTGCGGCGGCCAGCAGGACGGCGGCGGCCGGCGCGGCGAGCGCGGCCAGGGTGAGCCGCAGCCGGTGGGTGACGGGCAGCCGGGGCCGCCCGGCGAGCAGCCGGTCCACCCGCTTCGGGGACTGCGCCAGCCCCGGCGGGCAGGAGCCGAACACCCCGCGGTCCAGGTTGAGTTCGGCCAGCGCCACGGCGGTGGTGTGCCGCCCGTGCCGGCGGGCCGCTCGGTCGTCCGCGGCCAGCTCCACGAGTTCGCCCACCTGGTCCCGGAAGGCGCTGAACACGCCGACCCCGGGGAACCCCGAGGCGAGGGCCTGCGAGCACTGCGACAGCCAGTGGTGCCGGGCCCGGACGTGTCCGCGCTCATGGCTCAGCACGGCGGCCAACTCCCGGTCCGTCAGCTGCTGGAGGGCTCCGGTGGTGACCACCAGACGGGAGTTGTGGCCGGGCAGCGACCAGGCCTCCGGACGGATGTTCTCCAGCACCACCAGCCGCTCCCGGCGGTGCTTCAGGGTGTCGATCGACCCCGGCAACTCGGGAGCCCGGCTCGCCAGTTGGGCGTGCCGCCGATTGCGCAGGGCCTTCGCCGAGCGGACTTCGCGGGTCAGGGCCAGCACGGTCTGCACGCCGCCCGCCGCCAGGACCGCGGCACAGAGCCGCCCCCAGCCCTCGGCGTCCTGGAGCGCGTACGCGGCCTCCACGCCGTGCGGCGCACCGGTGAAGAGCAGCACCCGCAGCTCCGGCAGGGCGGCCGAGGCGGCCAGGACCAGGCTCAGGGCGCAGCACAGCAGGACGGCGACCACCAGGCACTGCCAGACCAGCAGGGCCAGCACGGGTTCGCGCTCGGCCCAGCGGGCCCGGGCCAGCAGCCGGGGCGCCACGGTCGAGAGCAGCAGTCCGAGCAGCAGCAGGCCGAGCAGGGCCGTCATGGCATGGGCTCCCCGAGTACGCACGGAACGCGACAGCGCGCTCCTTGCCAACCTAAGTGCTGTCGGCGTCCGGAGGAACGGCTTTCGGCCACCCAGTGACCAACGCCACGCCCGGGGCCGCGCGGGCCGCTCTCACATCGTCAGGAGCATGGCGAACATGCCCAGGCCCATCGCCAGTCGGCAGGCCCGGGGCAGCCCGGCGGTGCGCAGGCTCCCGGACACCTGGCCGCCCGGTGCGGCCAGCAGGTGGCTGCCGGCCCAGAGCGAGTAGCCGCCGAAGTAGAGCAGCAGCGCGCCGGTCAGCAGCGGGGCCCCGGTGCTCGCGCCGTGGTGATGGCCGTGGGCGGGCGCGGCCGCCATCGCGAGCGCCATGTACGTCATCGCCAGTCCGCCGACCGCGTGGTGCAGCCGGTGGCCGCGCCCGGTCCGGTCGCGGGCGGCGGCCAGCAGGAAGAGCACCGCGGGGAAGCCGAACAGCCAGACCCAGAGCACGGCGGGGACGGCGGCCCCGGCGAGGGCCATCGCCGCCATCCCGAGCCCCATCAGGGCCTCGGCGGCGTCCGACTCGTGGGCGTGGCCGCGGCCCGCCCCGGCGTCCGCCGCGCACGGGGTGCGGCCCAGGCGGCTGAGGCAGTAGGCGCCGGACGTGGCGGTGAGGGCGGCCAGCAGCCAGCTGACCAGCACTGGACCGTGCAACGGCGGCCTCCCGGAGAACGCGGACAGACGTGCTGTCCACGATCACCGGTCGAAGCCGCGCGCAGCAGGGCGCGAACGGGGGCGCATGGGAGTGACGGGCGTAGTGATTCTTCGGGAGGCACCCCCGAGGCCCGGGTGGCACTGGCCCGTTCGAGTGATACCTGTTCGTTCGGTCGAGGACCTGCCGGCCGAGCGCCGGGGCCTACGGCGCCAGTCGCCCGGAGGCGACCACCCGGCTCAGGAACCGCCTGGTCCGGTCGTGCTGCGGATCGCCGAACACCTGCTCCGGCGGGCCCTGTTCGAGCACCACCCCGGACTCCAGGAAGCAGACCTGGTCCGCCACCTCACGGGCGAAACCCATCTCGTGGGTGGAGACGACCATCGTCATGCCCCGTTCCTTGAGGTCCCGCACCACCGCGAGCACCTCGCCGACCAGCACCGGGTCGAGCGCGGCGGTGATCTCGTCGAGCAGCAGCAGCCGGGGCCCGGTGGCCAGCGCGCGGACGATGGCGACCCGCTGCTGCTGCCCGCCGGAGAGCCGGTCCGGGTACTCCCGGGCCTTGGCCGCGAGGCCCAGCCGGTCCAGCAGCTCCAGCGCCTCGGCCTCGGCCTCCGCCCGGCCACGCCGGTGCACCCGGCGCGGCGCCAGCGTGACGTTCTCCAGCACCGTCATGTGCGGGAACAGGTTGTACGCCTGGAACACCACACCGATCCGGCGCCGGACGGCGTCCTCGTCGGTGCGCGGGTCGGTGATCTCCGCGCCGTCCAGGAAGATCGCGCCGTCGTCGATCCGCTCCAGCAGGTTGGCGCACCGCATCAGGGTGGACTTGCCGGAGCCGGACGCGCCGATCAGCGCCGTCACGGTGTGCTCGGGCACGGTGAGGTCCACGTCGCGCAGGACCAGCTGGGAGCCGAAGCTCTTGCGCACCGACTCCAGCCGCAGGACCGGGTTGGTCGTCACACGGCACCTCCCTGGTGCTGACGGCGGTTCATCCGGCGGGACAGCCAGTCGGTGAACCGGGTGAGCGGCACGGTCAGCACGATGAAGACCAGCCCGGCCACCACGTACGGGGTGTAGTTGAACGACCGGCTGGCGATGATCTTCGCCGCGTACACCGCGTCGATCGCCCCGCCGATCGACACCAGGCCGGTGTCCTTCTGCAGGCTGACCAGGTTGTTCAGCAGCGGCGGCACCACCCGGCGGACCGCCTGCGGCAGCACCACGTGGCGCATCGCCTGCGCGTTGCTCAGCCCGAGCGAACGGGCGGCCGCCCGCTGGTCGGGGTGCACCGAGTCGATGCCGGCCCGGAAGACCTCGGAGACGTACGCGGAGTACGTCAGCACCAGCGCGGCGCCGCCGAGCAGCATCGGATCCGTGGTCACCCCGGTCAGCCGCAGCGCCGGCACGCCGGTGATCATGACCAGCAGACAGATGATCATCGGCAGGCCGAGGAAGAAGTCCACGTACGCCGTGGCCAGCAGCCGTACCGGCAGGAAGACCGGTCCGCGCAGCGTCCGCAGCACCGCCAGCAGCAGGCCGAGGACCAGGATCAGCACCCCGCAGCCGAGCATCAGCTCCAGGTTGATCCGCAGGCCCCTCAGCACCTCCGGCAGCGCCCGGCGGGCGTAGTCGGCGTCGAAGAAGGCCTTCCGGGTGGCCGCCCAGCCGGGGGAGTTGACCACCAGCAGGGAGAGCGCCACGGCGGTCACCAGGGTCGACGCCCCGGCGATCAGCGCGGCCCGGCGGCTGCGGCCGCGCCGGTACGCCTCGTGCGCCAGCCGCCGCGCGGACGGGCGGTAGCCGTCGTCCGGCGCCGGCCCGGGCGGGTCCGTCCGCCGCCGCCGGCGCAGCCCGGCGCCGCTCCCGCCGCCGGCCTTGCGGGGACCGGCCCCGGCCTCGGCGCTCATCGGGGCCCCGCTCACTTCAGGACGGGTGCGGAGACGGCGTCGGAGAGCCACTGCTTCTCCAGCTTCGCCAGCACGCCCTCGGCCCGCAGGGCGTCCACCGCCCGCGTGACGCACCCGGTGAGCCGGGAGCCCTTGTCCAGCACCAGCCCGAACTGCTCGCCCCGCGCCGCCCCTTCGAACTGCCCGACCACCTGGGCGTCCGTCACCTCGGCACCGGTGATGTAGAACGCCGTCGGCAGGTCCACCACCAGGGCCTCGATCTGGCCGTTCCGCAGTGCGGCCTTCGCCAGGTCGTTGGAGTCGAACACGGCCGGCTGCACGGTCGGCCGGATGGTGTCGGTGACGACCTCCAGACTGGTGGTGCCCACCTGCGCGCCCAGCTTGGCGCCCTTCAGGTCGGCGACGCTCTTCGCCCCGGCCGCCTTGGAGGTCTTCAGCGCGATCACCGCCTGCCGCACGTCGTAGTAGCCGGAGGAGAAGTCGACGGCCTGCTTGCGCTCGTCACTGATCGACACCTGGTTGATGTCGAAGTCGAAGTCCTTGGCGCCCGGGGTGGTGGCCTTGCCGAACGGCGCCGCCACCCAGGTCACCTTCTCCTTCGGGTAGCCGAGCTTCTCGGCTACGGCGTACGCCACCGCCGACTCGAAGCCCTTGCCGTTCTCCGGCTTGTCGTCCGTGAACCAGGGGTCGTAGGCGGGCTGGTCGGTGCCGATCGTCAGCGTTCCCGCGGTGCGGGTGCCCAGCGCACCCGGCGCGCAGCCGTCGGCCGTCCCCGGGGCACTCGCGGCGGCGCCCGTGCCGGACGCGTCGGACGCGGAGTCCTGCGGCGCGCACGCGGTCAGCGCGGCGGCGGCGACCAGCAGGGCGGCGAACGGCTTGCGGAGGGAGGTCATGGCGGGGCTCCTGGAGAGAGGGACCGGAAAGAGCGGGGAGCGAGCGGCGCGGGGGCGCGGGCCGGGCCGGCACCCCGGCGGGTCACTTCCCCCCGGTGGCGGTGCCGGAACACAGGCGGCATGGTCGGCGTACGGGGCCGCGTCCGCGGCGCCCCCGAGCCGGATCAGCGGCAGCGGCAGAGACCGCGCGCACAACAGCTGGAAGACACCCGGAGCAGGTCGATGTGGCGTCGCGCCACCAGGATCACCGCCGGGAGCATGGCGGGAGGTTCGCATCCCCACGGCGCGGCTGTCCAGAACATCCAGATGACCGTCCACATGCCGGACAAGCGGTTTCGGAGCCCCGAACCGGGAGAATCGACGGCAGGGCCCCCCTTGAACAGGAGAACCTGTCGTACTTATGGTGGTCCTGTTGAAATACCTCCTGTCGAAGTGAGTCCACGATGCAGAATCTTTCGCCAAGGCTCGCTGTGGCGGCCGACGCCCCGGTCTCGACCCACGCCGGCCACCCGGCCTGGCTCCGTCTGAAGGACGCGGTCGAGGCCCTGCGCCCGCTGCAGTCCAAGGACGGCTCGATCGACCTGTCCGCCGTGCAGCGGCACACGGTCGACCCGCTGGTCGCCACGGTCCGCAGTGCGATCGCGGAACTCGCCCCGCTCTTCCCGCACGACGCCGCCTACCTCGCCGCCGTCGACGCGGACCTGGCCAAGTGGGCCGACACCGGCTACCGGGAGCCCGACTTCCTGGACTCGCTGCTCGCCTTCCAGCCCGCCGACCAGCGCGAGGACGGCCTGGAGCACCTGGTCGTCTTCGCGATGTACACCCAGAACGGCAACCCGAACCGCAACCTGGAAGCCGTCCTGCTGCGCGTGGTCTGGCCGGACTGGCTGGCCGAGCTGGAGCGCACCCGCTTCGACAACCCGATGTTCGTGCCGATCACCTTCACCGACTTCACGGCCGGCTACGACACCAACTCCGCGGTCCTGTTCCCCGAGACCGTGGCCGTGCGCAAGGCGCCGGAGCGCTTCACCTGGGGCGGCATCTTCTGCGACCGCGAGGCCGCCCGCTTCCGCGCCGTCACCACCAGCGCCGTCCGGCAGCTCGGCCTGGAGATCCCGGCCGACGCCGAGGGCCTGCTGGAGGACCAGGAGCGCGCCCAGCAGACCTTCGTGCTGTGGGACCTCGTCCACGACCGCACCCACAGCCACGGCGACCTGCCGTTCGACCCCTTCATGATCAAGCAGCGCAGCCCGTTCTGGATGTACGGCCTGGAGGAGCTCCGCTGCGACCTCACCGCCTTCAAGGAGGCCGTGAAGCTGCAGGCCGAGGGCTACGCCCAGGGCCGCGACGTCCAGTACGCCATCCTCTTCGACCGGATGTTCCGCTTCCCGGTCAGCGGTGACCGTGTGCGCAACTACGACGGCATGGGCGGCCAGCTGCTCTTCGCCTACCTGCACAAGCACGACGCGCTGCGCTGGCGCGACAACCGCCTGAGCATCGACTGGGACCGCGTCGCCGACGTGACCAACGCGCTCTGCGGCGAGATCGAGACCCTGTACCGCGACGGCATCGACCGCCCGAAGACGGCCCACTGGATCGCCGCCTACCAGCTGGTCTCCCGCTATCTCACCCCGCACCCCGCCTCCACCTGGGCGAAGGGCCCCGACGCGCTGCCGCTGGACACCGCCGACGGCAAGGCGCTCAACAAGGCCCTGTGCGACGCCGTCCACCCGGACGAGTTCCCGTTGAGCATGTTCTACGAGGCCCTCGCCAAGAAGCTCGGCGGCGTCATCGCCGCCACCACCGGCATCACCGGCGCCGGCATCCAGGAGGTCGCCGCGTGAGCACCAACCTCGAAGGCAAGGTCATCGCCGTCGCCGGAGCCAGCGGCCCGGCCGGCCAGGCCGTGCTGCGCCGGCTCGCCGCCGACGGCGCCACCGTGATCGGCGCCGACATCGACCCGCAGCGGCTGGAGAAGGCCCTCGACACCGTGCGCGGGGCGGTCCCCGGCGCCCGGGTCAGCGGCCAGGTCATCGACCTGCTCGACCCGCAGGAGGTCCACGACTGGGCCGACCACCTGGAGGCCGAGCACGGCCACGTCGACGGCCTGCTGCACCTGGTCGGCGGCTGGCGCGGCAGCAAGAAGTTCTTCGACACCCGGATCGACGACTGGGACTTCCTGCACGACACCGTGGTGCGCACGCTCCAGCACACCTCGCTCGCCTTCCAGCCCGCGCTGCTCCGCAGCGAGTCCGGCCGGTACGCGATGATCTCCGCCGCCGCCGCCCACAAGCCGACCGCCGGCGGCGCCGCCTACGCGGCGGCCAAGGCCGCCACCGAGGCGTGGACGCTCGCCATGGCGGACTCCTTCAAGAAGGAGACCACCGCCGAGGACGGCGAGCCCACCGCCGCGGCTGCGATCCTGGTGATCAAGGCGTTGGTCAGCCCCGAGATGCGGGCGGAGAAGCCGGACGCGAAGTTCGCCGGCTTCACCGACACGGCCGACCTCGCCACCGCCCTGGCGGGCCTCTGGGACCGCCCCGCAGCAGAACTGAACGGACAGCACCTGTGGCTGACAGCCCGATGACCGAACCGACCCCCACCGACGCGGTGCGGCGGCACGACCCCGCCGTCCGCGGCTTCGCCAGCGACAACTACGCCGGCGTGCACCCGGAGGTCCTCGCCGCGATAGCGCTCGCCAACGGTGGCCACCAGGTCGCCTACGGCGAGGACGACTACACGGCCCACCTGCAGGACGTCTTCCGCCGGCACTTCGGCGAGCACGCCGAGGCGTACCCCGTCTTCAACGGCACCGGCGCCAACGTCGTCGCCCTGCAGGCGCTGCTCCCGCGCTGGGGCGCGGTCGTCGCGGCCGAGAGCGCCCACATCAACGTGGACGAGGGCGGCGCGCCGGAGAAGATGGGCGGCATCAAGCTGCTCACCGTCCCCACCCCGGACGGCAAGCTCACCCCCGCGCTCATCGACCAGCAGGCCTGGGGCTTCGGCGACGAGCACCGCGCGCAGCCGCTCGCGGTCTCGATCACCCAGAGCACCGAGCTCGGCACCCTCTACACGGTGGAGGAGATCCGGGCCATCGTCGACCACGCCCACCAGCTCGGCATGCTGGTGCACGTGGACGGCTCGCGGCTGGCGAACGCCGCCGCCTCGCTCGGGGTGCCGCTGCGCGCCTTCACCACCGACGTCGGCGTGGACGTGCTGTCGTACGGCGGGACGAAGAACGGGCTGCTCTTCGGCGAGGTCGTGGTGGTCCTGAACCCCGAGCGGGTCCGGAACATCAAGTACCTGCGCAAGACCTCGATGCAGCTGGCGTCGAAGATGCGCTTCGTGTCGGTCCAGTTCGAGGCCCTGCTCGCGGGCGACCTCTATCTCCGCAACGCCGGCCACGCCAACGCCATGGCCAGCCGGCTGGAGGCGGCCGTGCGCGGGATCGAGGGCGTGACCGTCGTCCGCCCGGTCGAGGCCAATGCGGTGTTCGCGATTCTCCCGCGCGAGGTCAGCGAGCGACTGCAGAAGCGTTACCGCTTCTACTTCTGGAACGAGCACACCGGCGAGGTCCGCTGGATGTGTTCGTACGACACCACCGAGGCGGACATCGACGCCTTCGCGGCCGCCATCGCCGAGGAGATGGGCCGCGCCTGACGGTGCCGGTGACCGCGGATCGTCCCGTCCTGCGACAGCAGGGCGGGACGATTTGCATGTGGCGGGCCGGTCCCCGTACAGTTCCGGAGTCGCACCGAGAGGGGCGGCGGAATGCGAATCCGATGAATGAAACTCCGGAAAAC
>NZ_JBHWUI010000103.1:0-32278 GCF_042737525.1 Kitasatospora sp. NPDC059973
GGTTCGGCGGCGGCCTGGAGACCAAGCTCGCCGGCCGGTGCCGAGCCCGGGGCCGGGCCCGCCGCGCCCGCTGCGGCGTTCAGCGGCCGCCCGGCCCGGACGGCGTCGAACAGGGCCTTCGCCCCCGCCTGGTCCCAGAGCACGGTCGAGCCCCAGCCGGCCACCTGGTGGTCCAGCTTCGCCAGCGGCACGGTCGCGAAGTCAGCGCGCCCCGCCGAGAGCTCCCTCAGCCTGGACGCCAGGGTGATCAGGTCGTCGGTGGTGAGGTCCTTGTCCGCCTTCACCGAACCGAGCAGGCTGTCCGTCAGCCGGGCCAGCCGGACGGGGTTGAACAGCGTGCCGCTGTCGGTCACCTGGTGCAGCAATTGGGCGACGAACTTCTGCTGGCGGTGCATCCGGCCGAGGTCGGCGCTGCCGTCCACGTGCCGGGCACGGACGTACCTGAGCGCGCCGGCGCCGTCCAGGGTGCTGGTGCCGGCCGGCAGGTCGAGGCCGGAGTAGTCGTCCTTGAGCGGCTTGTTGGTGCAGACCCGCACGCCGCCGACGGCGTCCACGGCGGAGACGAACCCGGCGAAGTTCAGCTGGAGGTAGTGGTCGATCCGCAACCCGGTGTTCTGCTCCACGGTGGCGACGGTGAGCTGCGGCCCGCCCATCCCGAACGCCGCGTTGACCTTCCCCTTGCCGGCCGGGACGTCCTTGCGGGTGACCTGGTCCCGGTGGGCGGGGATGTCCACGTAGGAGTCCCGGGGGATGCTGATCACGCTGGCCCGGGAGCCGTCCCCGGCGACCTGGACGATCATCATGGTGTCGGCGCAGTGGCAGGACTCGCCCCCGGCGTGCAGCACCTCCTTGAGCGTCTTCTCCGGGATGCCCTCCCGCTCGTCGGTGCCGACCAGCAGGAAGGTGGTGGAGCCGTCGTCGGCGGGCCGGGCCGCGTCGCCGCTGAAGGCGTCCACCCGGTCGATCGAGCCGAGGCCGTGCAGGACCGCCCAGCCGCCGCCGGAGGCGGTGAGGACGCCGAAGGCGATGCCGGCGGCCAGTCGGCGGGGCCAGGCACGGCGCCGTCCGGGCAGGGCGGAACGGGGGGAAACGGGCATCTCTCGGATGGTAGGGGCGGCCCGCTCCGGGGCCGGTGAGGGCGCGCCGGGGGCGGAGAGTACGGTGGGCCGGAGCGGCGAATCGTTCCTTCGGCGCCGGGGGCGTCACGTCGCCCAGACCGGGACAAGACGGAGACCGGTCCGCACCGGTACGGTTGGCCCCGATGAACACCAAGGCTGCTGAGGAGCTGCCGGCGGTCTCCGTGATCATGCCGGTGCTCAACGAGGAACGACACCTGCGCACGGCCGTCCGGCACATCCTGGAACAGGACTACGCCGGGCCGATGGAGGTGGTGATCGCCCTCGGTCCGTCCTCCGACCGGACCGCGCAGATCGCCGCCGAACTGACCGCCGAGGACGCGCGGGTCAGGACGGTGGAGAACCCCACCGGCCGCACCCCCGCCGGGCTGAACGCCGCGATCCGCGGCTCCAGCCATCCGATAGTGGTCCGCGTCGACGGGCACGGCCTGCTGACCCCCGGCTACATCACCACGGCGGTCCGGCTGCTCGGCGAGATGGAGGCCGCCAACGTCGGCGGCATCATGCACGCCGAGGGCGAGACCGAGTGGGAGAACGCCGTCGCCGCCGCGATGACCTCCAAGATCGGGGTCGGCAACGCGGCCTTTCACACCGGCGGCCTGGCGGGCCCGGCGGACACCGTCTACCTCGGGGTGTTCCGGCGCGAGGTGCTGGAGCGGCTCGGCGGGTACAACGAGGAGTTCGTCCGCGCCCAGGACTGGGAGCTCAACTACCGCATCCGGCAGGCGGGCGGGCTGGTCTGGTTCACCCCGCAGCTGCGCGTCACCTACCGTCCCCGGCCCACCGTGCGGGCGCTGGCCAAGCAGTACAAGGACTACGGCCGCTGGCGCCGGGTCGTCACCCGCTACCACAAGGGCTCGGTCAACTTCCGCTACCTCGCCCCGCCGGCGGCCTTCCTCGGCGTGACCCTCGGGCTGGTGCTCGGCGCGGCCGTCCACCCGGCCTTCCTCGCGGTGCCCGGCGCCTATCTGCTCGGCATCGTCGGTGGTGCGCTGGTCGAGGGCCGCGGCCTCTCGGCGAAGGCCAAGGCGCTGCTCCCGGTGGCCTTCGCGACCATGCACCTCAGCTGGGGCTTCGGCTTCCTCACCTCGCCGCGTTCGCTGGCCCGCCGGGTGATCGCCAGCCGGTCCCCGGCGACCGCCGACGTGGTCGCCGAGGCCCGCTGACCCGATCCGGCCAATCCCCCCGACCCGCTCTCACCGTCCCCGCCCCGACGCTATCGTCGGGCGCCATGGGGACAGTTGAGGGCGGGTCCGTCGTCGGTGCCCGGGTCGAGGCGACCGCGGACGTGGACGGCCGGGCGGTGCTCGGCGCCGGGACGACCGTCTGGCACCTGGCCCAGGTGCGCGAGGACGCGGTGATCGGCGCCGACTGCGTCATCGGGCGCGGCGCCTACGTCGGCCCGGGCGTGCGGATCGGGGACCGGGTCAAGCTGCAGAACCACGCGCTGGTGTACGAGCCCGCGGTGGTCGAGGACGGCGTGTTCATCGGCCCGGCGGCCGTGCTCACCAACGACCTCTACCCGCGCTCCGTCGACGTCGACGGCCGGCTCAAGCGCGGCGACGACTGGCACGCCCGCGGGGTGACCCTCCGGGAGGGCTGTTCGATCGGCGGCCGCGCGGTGCTGGTCGCGGGGGTGACGGTCGGCCGCTGGGCGCTGGTCGCGGCCGGCGCCGTGGTGCACCGGGACGTCCCGGACTTCGCCCTGGTGGCCGGTGTCCCGGCCCGCCGGATCAAGTGGGTCGGCCGGGCCGGCGAGCCGCTGGAGCCGGACGGCGGGGACGACTGGCGCTGCCCGCGCACCGGTGAGCGCTACCGCGAGACGGACGGCCTGCTCGCCCCGCGCTGAGGCTCACTTGGCGCAGACGTCGGTGTCGTCCGCCTGGACGCGCTGGAGGTCCTTGGGCGCCTCGGTCGGCGCGACGGACGGGACGGCGTTCGCGGCGGCCAGGACATCCTTGCCGAGGACCACGGCCAGCCCGTCCCTGCTGCCGGCCTTCGGGTCCTCCCGGACCGCGTCGGCCGGGAGTCCGAGGGAGGCGGCCAGCGCGGCCGCCTCGGCAGCCTTGCCGGCCGGGTAGGACACCGAACTGCTCGGCGTGGCCGTCGCGTTGGGGGCGGTGGCGGCCTTGGCGAAGCCCTGGGCCCGGAGCTTGTCGACGGCCTGCTGGGCCTGCCCGGGCGTCCCGCTGCCGTTGTGCACCGCCACCCGGACGTCCTTGGTGTCCACCGCGGCGACGGTGGCCGTCGGCGAGGGCGCGGCCGCCGTCGGCGCGGCGGCGGCCTCGGTGGCGCCGGCCCCGGGCGCGGCCGCGCCGTTCCCGGTCAGCGAGCGGTCCTGGGCGACCAGCGAGAACACCTGCCCGGCGTCCGGCTGCTTGAGCACCAGCCGGTCCTTGTCCTTCGGGTCGTCCAGCACCGGCGCGGTGGTGAAGGTGATGTTCTTGGTGTCGACCTTGCTGATGTCCAGCGCCAGGTCCTTCAGCTTGTCGACGCTGCCGATCCCGTCGTCCACGGTGAGCGCCTTGGTGGCGGCGTCGGCGAGCTTCCACAGCTTGGTCGGGCTGGTCAGGGTGTCACTGCTCTTGATCGAGCGGATCATCGAGCTGATGAACTGCTGCTGCAGCGGGATCCGGGTGAGGTCGCCGCCGAAGCCGACGGCGTGCCGGGTGCGGACGAAGGCCAGCGCCTCGTCGCCCTGGACGACGTGCCGGCCCTTGCTCATCCGAAGGTGCGAGTCCGCGTCGTTGATGTCCTTGGCCGCGCACACCTCGACCCCGCCGACGGCGGTGGAGAGCGTTTTCACGGCATCGAAGTTGACCATCACGAAGTGGTCGACCCGGATTCCCGTCGCCTTCTCGACGGTCTTCCAGGTGCAGCCCGGATCGCGGCCCTCCTGGCCGAGGCTCTCGTTGAACATGGCCCGCGCGGAACCGGGGATCTTCTTGCCGCCGGTGTTCTCGCAGTCGGGGATCGGCACCATCAGATCGCGCGGAATGCTGATCACGGTGGCGTTGCTGCGGTCCTTGGCGACGTGGAACAGCAGGGTGGTGTCCGCGTGTCCGGTGCTGCCCTCGTCGCCGTACTCGCGACCCAGGCCCTCGCGGCTGTCGGTGCCGATGACCAGGATGTTGAGCGCGTCGCCGGCCGCCTTGGGCCGCTCCGCCTCGCTGCCCAGCTGCACCTTGACGGCGGTGATGTTGTTGTTGAAGTGCTGGTACGCGTAGTAGGCCCCGCCGCAGCCGGCCACCAGGACCAGCGCGCCGACGCCGGCGGTCCACTTCAGCACCCGCCGGCGCGGGCGCGCGGCGGCGGCCTGGCGGCGGCGGGCGGCCCGGCCGCCGGTGTGCGCGGCCCCGGGGGCGGCCTCGGCGGCGGTGCCGGGCGTCCGGCGGCGCTGGACCGGGATGCCCGCGGCCTGCTCGGACCGGGCCGGCTCGGACCGGTACGGCGCGCCGTGGGCCGGCGGGATCCGCGGGTCGGCGGGGTCGGTCTGCTGGCTGTCCTGCTGCACGGGGTTCCCTCCCTCCGACCGGTCCTCGGGTGGCGCACGGGCTGCGCGCCGACCCGGACACACTAGACGAGTCGAGTACGGGAATTGTTCCTGGTGTGATCTCCGCCATGTTCGGGAACCGCAATTCACCAGGCACATCGTGTTCCGGTGAATTCCCCGGAAAGCCATTTCGGTTCATGATCTGTACACAAAAGGGTGACCCTGACCAGGCGGTCAATGGATCGCGCAGCCGTCCATGTCCGCGGTGCGTCCCTCGAACGAGGGCGCCGTGGTCGCGGTGGGTGACGCACCGGCGGCCCGGTCCGATCCGGCCGCCCCCGAGGGCCCCGGGCTCGCGCCCGCCACCGCCGACGGGTCGGGCGAGCCCGGCGGGCGGACGGTGATCGACCGATCGTCGCGCAGCGCCGTGAACAGCTGGGTGGTCAGCGGCTGCACGAACTCGTCCCGGTCCGAGTCGAAGCGGTACGGGCGGCGCGGCGCGGTCAGGAAGACCGCGTCGGCGGACGGGATGCCGCGCAGGTCCTGGGTCAGGTCGTAGAGCGCGCCGAGCGAGGAGAGGCCGCCGTCGGCCCGGACCGAGGAGGTCGCCGCGTCGAGCACCGGCCAGAGCCGGGCCGGGTTCAGCAGCACCCCCTGCGACTGGACCTTGCGGATCAGGGCGGCCAGGAACTGCTGCTGACGGCCCATCCGCTGGGTGTCGCTGCCGTCGCCGAGGGTCTCCCGGGCGCGGACGTAGCCGAGCGCCTGTTCGCCGCGCAGGGTCTGCCGCCCGGCCGGCAGGTCCAGCTTGGCGTCCTTGTCGTGGATCGCCTGCGGGACGCACACCTCGACGCCGTCCACGGCGTCCACCATCGTCTTGAAGCCGTGGAAGTCGAGGATCACGTAGTGGTCCATCCGGATGCCGCTCAGCTGTTCGACGGCCCGGATCGAGCAGGCCGGACCGCCGGTCTCGAAGGCCGAGTTGAACTGCGCCAGCACCTGCCTGCTCCGGGTGCCGTCCGGCTTCTCGCAGACCGGCACGGTGACCATGACGTCGCGCGGGATGGAGACGGCGGTCGCGTGCTTCCGGTCCGCCGCCAGGTGCAGCAGGATCGTGGTGTCCGAGCGCTGGCCGCCGGCCTCGCCGTACGTGGCGTTGGCGCCGGTGCGGTCGTCACTGCCGATCAGCAGGATGTTCTCGGCGCCCTTGGCCCCCGCGGTGCGGCTGGGCCGTTCGGCCTCCAGCCGGGCCAGCAGCTGGTCGGTGGCGGAGTCGGTCCGGATGTTGCCGTCCAGCTTGCGGTAGGCGATCCAGAGCACGGTGCCGCAGGCGACCAGCAGGAGGGCGAGGGCGCCGGCGGTGATCATCAGCCACCGCCGGCGCCTGCGCCGGGGCCTGGTCGGGGAGTCCGGGGCCGCGGGCTCCGGGTCGGGGGAGTCCCGGGCCGGGGAGCCCGCGGTCGCGCGGGCGTCCCCGGTCGGGGGGTTCTCGGTCGGGGGGTGCTCGGTGTCGTCCTCGGCCATGGCAGGGATGCCTACCCGCCGGGCCGGAGCCGGGGGTTAGCCGAGGCGCAGTGTCACCCGTTCGGACTCGGTCCGCTTCTCCCACTGCTCGGCGCTCAGGCCCTCCGAGTTGCGGCAGAGCACCACCGAGGCGCCGGCCGCCAGCGGTGCCAGCAGACCGGCCTCCAGGCCCGCCCAGTCCTGGTACGAGAGGGTGGAGAGCACCCGGTCGCCGGCCGTGATGCCGAGCCGGGCCGCGCCCTCCCGGGCCAGCTGGACGGTCTGGTCGCCGGTCAGCTTCAGCGGCAGGCCGTCGATGCCGGTCTCCAGCGCGGGCGCGTCCGGGGTGACGGGGGAGTACGGCGCGAAGCGGTCGCCCTGGCCGGGCACCTCGGCGGCGTAGTCGAGGAAGCCGTCCGGGCGCTGGGGGAACCGGCCGCCCAGCGGACGCAGGGCGAGGGCCACCCGTTCGCCCTCGCAGGCCTGGGCGGCCTCCAGGCCGTCCGGTCCGCTGACCACCAGGTCGGCGTCGGCCGGGTCGCCGGCCGGCACCGCCGTCACACCGACCGACCAGCAGGCGAGCAGCCAGACGGCGCTCTGCCAGTGGGCGGGCAGCAGGAGGGCGGCGCGGTCACCCGGACCGGCGTTCAGCTCGTCCTGGAGCAGGTTGGCGGTCTTGGCCACCCAGTTGTCGAAGGTCCGGGCGGAGAGTTCCACCCGTTCGCCGGTGGCGTCGTCGTAGAAGGTGACCAGCGGAGCCGCGGGGTCGACTGAGGGAGTGCCACCTCGCAGGAATGCGTGCAGCAGCTCGACAGGGGTTCGGGCATCGGCAGCGAAAGGCGCAGTCATGGTGCGCCCCAGCCTACGGCCTTCGAGTGGGCGACCGGGAGGGGTGGCGGACCCTGCGCGAGGTGGCATGGCGAGTTCGGTGTTTTGCGCTGAACATCCCTTTTATGGGTATCTCTTTGCCGGCCGCCGCACTCGCCGGCTGCACCGCCGTCCTGCTCCTCCAGCCCGTTCCGGCCGCGGCCGCCGCCGATCCCGCCCAGCAGCGCCGCACCTCGGCCGGCGGCGGCTCGGTCACCTCGCTGCCGCTGGGCGCCGACCGCGCCCTGGCGCCGCGCGCCACCCGCCCGTTCGAACTGCTCGGCGTCGGCTGGAACGGCCCCGCCCGCTCGCTCGACGGCGGCTCCGTCCGGGTCCGCACCAGGGACGCCGCCACCCACGTCTGGGGCGACTGGCAGGTGCTGGAGGCGGACGGCGAGGACGGACCGGACACCCCGGGCGGTGGAGCGACGGCGCCGCTCTGGACCGGTCCGAGCGACGGCGTGGCGGTCCAGGTCACCGCCGGCCCCCGCGGCCTGCCGGACGGCCTGCGGCTCGACCTGGTCGACCCCGGGCAGGGCGCCGCCGGGGCCGCCGGCCGGACGCTGCCCGCCGAACCGCCGGACGGGCGCCGGGCCGCCCGGCCCGCCGTCGTCACCCGGGCCGGCTGGGGCGCCGACGAGTCCCTCCGGGACCCGCAGGTCGAGTACACCGGCCCGGTCCGGGTGGTCTTCGTCCACCACACCGCGACCGCCACCGAGTACGACTGCGCCGACGCGCCCCGGATGATCAGGGCGATCTACCAGTACCACGTGCAGAGCAACGGCTGGCGGGACATCGGCTACAACTTCCTGGTCGACCGCTGCGGCACCCTCTACGAGGGCCGGGCCGGCGGCGCCGAGCTCGCGGTGCACGGCGCGCACACCCTGGGCTTCAACACCGACTCGGCGGGCGTCGCGGTGCTCGGCACCTTCGTCACCGACACCCCGCCGCCGGCCGTACCGGACGGGCTCGCCCGGCTCGCCGCCTGGAAGCTCGGGCTGGCCGGCCAGGACGCCGCCGGCCGCACCCAGCTGGTCTCCGGCGCCGACGGCACCCGCTACCCCAAGGGCACCACCGCCACCTTCGACGCCGTCTCCGGCCACCGCGACGCGGTCGCCACCGAGTGCCCCGGCGCCACCCTCTACCCGCTGCTCCCCGCCGTCCGCACCCAGGCGGCCGCGCTGCAGAGCGCCGCCCGCCCGGCGGCCCCCTGGGCACGCTGAACCCGCGAGCCCGGGGCCTACACCGGGCCGGGGCCCCGGGGGAGCAGCGCCCGCAGCTCGGCGGTCAGCGCCCGCGCGACGTCCGGCCGCAGGTCGTACCGGGCCGGAGTGTTCTGCAGCAGCGCGATCCGCCAGCCCGCGCCCGCGTTGACGGCGATCACCGTCTGCAGGGCGTTCAGACCGGGATCGAGGTCCTCGGCGTCGTCCGGCACCAGACCGGCGACGGCGTCCAGCTCGGCCACCCCCGGGCCGAGCGCCCGGATCCGCCGCACCTTGGCGACGTACTCGGGGGTGGCGTGGTCCGCGAAGATCCGCCCCAGTTCGGCGGCGATCACCGACCGCCCCGCGTACCTCGTTCCGTCGAATCCGACCATCTCCCCGTCCTCGGCGAACGGTCCGGCGCACGCCGCGCCGTCCCGCAGGTTCCACCCGTCCAGGGTCCGGTGGTAGAGCGCCCGCACCGCGCCCTCGTCGGCGTGGGACAGCTCCGGCAGCCGCGTATCGTTCATATCCCCATGGTCGGCGAAGGCGGTGGAGCCGGACAGCGGAGGAGGCGCGGGGCGGTGTCGGACGAGGCGGCGACCGGTGCGCGGGTGCGCCTCTGGCGCCCGGGCTTCCCGCTGGACGTGGCCCGCACCCTGCTGCCGCTGCGGCGCGGGCCGGCCGACCCGGCCTACCGGACCACCGGTGACGGCGCGGTCTGGCGGGCCTCCCGCACCCCGGCCGGCATCGGCACGCTGCGGGTGCTGGCCAGGCCGGCCGACGGCGAGGTCGAGGCGCGGGCCTGGGGCCCGGGGGCGGCGTGGCTGCTGGACCGGCTGCCCGTGCTGCTCGGCGCCGAGGACGACCCGGCGGCCCTGGTGCTGCCGCCCGGCCCGCTGCGGGAGGCCCAGCGGCGGGCGGCCGGCGTGCGGCTCACCCGGACCGGGCTGGTGCTGGAGTCGCTGGTGCCCGCGATCCTGGAGCAGAAGGTGACCACCGACGAGGCGTACCGGGCCTGGCGGACGCTGCTGCGCGACTTCGGCGCCCCGGCGCCCGGCCCGGCCGAGGGCATGCGGGTGGCGCCGTCGGCCCGCGAGTGGGCGCTCGTCCCCAGCTGGGAGTGGCACCGCGCGGGGGTGGACCCGAAGCGCTCCGCCACCGTGGTGCGCGCCGTCCGGCTGGCCGCCCGGCTGGAGGAGGCCTCGGCGATGGACCACGCCGAGGCGTTCGCCCGGCTGACCTCCGTGCCCGGCATCGGGATCTGGACGGCCGCCGAGACCCTGCAGCGCAGCAACGGCGACCCGGACGCGGTCTCGGTCGGCGACTACCACCTCCCCAACCTGGTCGGCTGGGCCCTGGCCGGCCGCCCCCGCAGCGACGACACCCAGATGCTGGCCCTGCTGGAGCCGTACCGCCCGCACCGCCACCGCCTCTGCCGCCTGCTGCTGAGCACCGGCACCCACGCCCCGCGCTACGGCCCCCGGCTGACCCCCAACGACCACCGGCGGCGGTGAACTACGGCGTAGTACATTGGCGGCATGGAAGCAACCATGCGGGAGCTGAACCAGCAGACGGCCAGAGTGATAGGAGCCGTCGAACGCGGAGAGACCGTCACGGTCACCAAGGACGGCCGCCACGTGGCCACGATCGTGCCGCCGGAGCGCGCCGAGCCCGTGTACCCGTTCAGGACCGACCCGATGGGTGACGAGGTGGACGACATGCCGTCGTTCGAGGGCCACCGGGTCCTGGACGACCTCGACCGGCACATGGAAGGGTTCGGCGCGTGACAGAGGTCGCGGTCGTGGGCGACACCGGCGCTTTGCTCGCGTGCTACTCCCGCGCGGAGCGCGAGCACGCGGCGTGCCAGGCGGCGCTGCGTACGGTCGGGCACCTGGTCATCTCACCCCTGGTGCTCGCCGAACTGGACTACCTGGCCACCAAGGCGCTCGGCGCCGATGCGGCGATGCGCATTCTCGACGACGTGATCGACAAGTGTGCCGTGGGGCGCTTCGAGGTCCCGGAGGTCGCGTCCCACCTCAGTGCCGCACGGGTCGTGATGCGCCGTTACCCGGCGTTGAACATGGGGCTGACGGACGCGATCAACGTCGCGCTGGCGGCCGAGTTCCGGACCGCGGCGGTGCTGACCGTCGATCGCCGGCACTTCCGTGCGATCAGGCCGCTGACGAACCACGAGTCCTTCCGGCTGCTGCCGGACGACCTGGGGTGCTGATCCCTACCGCACCTCGATGAAGGCGTCCGCGCCGCGGGCCGGGCGGTCGCGGGGCGGTTCGGCGGGGCGGCCGACCGCGACGGCGCCCATCGGGTCCCAGCCGGCCGGCAGGTCGAGGGCCGCGCGCACGGTGTCGCGGCAGAACATGGTGGACGAGACCCAGGCCGTGCCGTAGCCCTCGCCGGCCAGGGTGACCAGCAGGTTCTGCACGGCGGCGCCGATGGCGACGGTGAACATCTCGCGTTCGGCGGCGGCGCGGCGCGCGTCGGGGTAGTCGTGCGAGCCGTCCATCACCAGGCAGGGGACGACCAGGTAGGGCGCGTCGCGCAGGACGTCGCCGCGGGCGGTGCGCCGGGCGATCAGCGCGTCGTCCCAGCCGTCCAGCTCGCGCAGGTCGCGCTGCCAGGCGGCGAGCATCGCGTCCAGCAGCCGGGTGCGGACCGCGGCCGACTCCAGCAGGACGAACCGCCAGGGCGTGGTGTGGTGCGGGGCGGGCGCGGTGACGGCGGCGGCGACGGCGCGGCGGACGGCGCCCGGGTCGACCGGTTCGGGGGTGAACGCGCGGATGGTGCGGCGCAGGGTGACGGCCTGCCGGACCGCCTCGGAGGTGCCGAGCCGGAACATGTCGTCCGCGGCGGCGCGCACCAGCGGGCGGGTGCCCGCGCCGTCCTCGGCGGTGACCAGGTGGCCGAGGCCCCGGACCACGGCGACCGGGGTGCCGGTGGACTTGCCCTTGACCAGGTCGGCGGCGGCGGCGAGTTCGTCGGCGGTGGCGGTGACGGTCATCGCCAGTTCGTTGCCGTGGCTGTCGGTGCGGCCGCGGTGGTCCTCCAGGACGGGCAGTCCGGCGGCGCCGATCGCGACGTCGGTGAGGCCGTTGCGCCAGGGCCGGCCGAAGGTGTCGGTGACGACGACGGCCAGCCGCAGCCCGGTCAGCTGCTGGAGGCGGGCGCGCAGCGCGCGGGCGGAGGCGTCCGGGTCCTCGGGCAGCAGCAGCACGGTGCCGGCGGCGGTGTTGGAGGCGTCCACCCCGGCGGCGGCCATCACCAGGCCGTTGCGGTTCTCGACGATCCGGACCGGGCCGCGCCGGGCGACCACCCGGACGGTCTCGGCGTCGATCGCGGCCTCGCGGTCGGCGGCCCGCAGCACCCGGCCCTCGGCCTTGCTGACGATCTTCGAGGTGACGAGCAGGATGTCGCCGTCCTGGTACGTCCCGGACTTGGCGATCAGCGCGGCGAGGTCGGCGCCGGCGTCGATCTCGGGCAGGCCCGGGACGGGCAGGACGTGCAGGGTCACGCCCGCACCAGCTCGGCGAGCGCCAGCGCGGCCCGGGCCATCTCGGCGGTCGCCGCGACGTCCGTCATCAGCAGCGGCACGGCCCGGCAGGCGATCCCGCCGGCCTCGACCGCGCCGACCGAGGCCTCGTCGACGGTGTCCACCAGCCAGCCGTCCAGCAGGTCGGCGCCGTAGTCCAGGGCGACCGCCGCCGCGGTCGCCTCGACGCCGACGGCGGCCAGCACCTTGTCGGCCATGCCGCGCACCGGGGCCCCACCGATGATCGGGGAGAGCCCGACCACCGGCGCCGCGGCGGCGGCCACCGCGGCCCGGATGCCGGGCACGGCGAGGATGGTGCCGATCGAGACCACCGGGTTGGACGGCGGCAACAGGATGACGTCGGCGGCGGCGATGGCCTCCAGCACACCGGGCGCGGGCTTGGCGGTGTCCGCGCCGACCGGGACGATCGCCTCGGCGTCGACGGCGGCGTGCAGCCGGACCCAGTACTCCTGGAAGTGGATGGCCCGGGTGCCGTCCGCGTCGGTGATCCGCACGTGGGTCTCGACCCGGTCGTCGCTCATCGGCAGCAGCCGCACGCCCGGCTGCCAGCGCACGCAGAGCGCCTCGGTGACCTGGCTGAGGGTGTACCCGGCGGTGAGCATCTGGCTGCGGACGAGGTGGGTGGCGAAGTCGCGGTCGCCGAGCCCGAACCACTCGGGCCCGACGCCGTACTCCTTCATCTCGGCCTTGATCGACCAGGTCTCGTCGGTGCGGCCCCAGCCCTGCTCCTCGTTGATGCCGCCGCCGAGGGTGTACATCACGGTGTCGAGGTCGGGGCAGACCTTCAGGCCGTAGAGGTGGATGTCGTCGCCGGTGTTGCCGATGACGGTGATCTCGTCCTGCGGGCCGAGAGCCTCCTTGAGTCCGCGCAGGAAGCGCGCCCCACCGATTCCGCCTGCCAGTGCCACGATGCGCATGCGCCCATCCTGCCACGGCCCGACTGGCCGTCAGCCCGGTCCGCGGGCCGCCGCCCGCCCGTCGTCAGCGGGCCTCGGCCTGCTCCTGCGGGTGCTGCTCGGGGACGGTGGCGCCGCCGCCGTACTGGTTCATCTCGGTCAGCCCGGGCGTGTAGAGGTGGATGGAGACGGCGGGCTCCAGCGCGCCGTTGACCACCTCGTGCAGGTACCCGGAGGAGAACACCCGCTGCCCGCCCGGGCGCAGGGTGCGGGCACCCTCGCCCGCGTGCGTGAGGGAGCGCTCGATCAGCTCGCCCCGGACGACGCTCATCACCCCGGAGGAGACGCCGTGGTCGTGGAAGCCGCTGCTCTGGCCGGGCAGCCAGCTGAGCAGCCAGACCTCGTAGCCGGGGCCGGTCTCCAGCCGGGCGTACCAGCGGGTGAGCGCGTCGTAGCGGACCAGCGGCTCCCAGCGGGCGCGGTCGGCGGCGATCTCGCGGACCAGCCGGGCGTAGCCGGCGACGGTGGTGGGGTGGCCGGGCAGGTCGGTGCGGGCCAGGTGCGGGAAGGCCAGCGGGTCGCCGGCGATGGAGACGTCGCTCAGCCCGTCGGCCCAGCCGCGGGCGGGCCGGGTGGCCGCCGGGGAAGGCGTGGTGGGCGCGAGGCCACGGCGGGTGAGCTTGTTGCGGTCGCGGTTCCGCTTGCGGATGCGGTTCATGCGCACGGGAGTCGTCCTCGGAGTACGGCTGGTTCGACAGGGATCAGCCGGATCCGGGATGTCCTGGGGCGGGAATCGCGGGCGGCCTCTGTGCTTCCTGGGCGGCGCGCGGTGGGACAGCGGGCGCCTAGATACAGGAACAGAGGCGACAACAGGGGTTCACGGCACGGCGGAGCGCGGAACCGCTCCGGGGGCGAGTGAACTCTGACATGTGGGAAAGGAGACCGCATCGAGCGCTCCAGTGTCAACTCATGAGCCGGGGCAATCGGGCGGGATAGGCCATGAACTACCCGATGGGGTGATAAATCACCCTCTAGGTTTCGATGAGAAGATCGCCGGGAAGGCAGGCCGATGACCGACCTGTGACGATGACTGCGCGTCACGTGGTGGAGGGTTGTCAGGGTTCGACGGGATCCGGGCTGTTAGTCCGATGTGTCCAGATATGTACACTATTCGTAACGGCTTGGTGCCGGGGAGTGAATCCTGGCCCCAATACCAGAGCTCGGCTTGACTGGGCCAGAGTGACGCAACTGTAATTTCTCTCGTGTCGTCCGCCGCACGAGGCAACGGCAACCACGGGGACGCCAAATAGGGGCAGAGGAGGCGCGCCACATGAGCGAGCTCTTTGAGCTGTTGATCGGTGACGGCATCGAGGAGGAGGAAGAAGAACTCGGTTGGCAGGAGCGCGCGCTGTGCGCCCAGACCGACCCCGAGTCCTTCTTCCCGGAGAAGGGCGGCTCCACCCGCGAGGCCAAGAAGGTCTGCCTCGCCTGCGAGGTCCGCTCCGAGTGCCTGGAGTACGCCCTCGCCAACGACGAGCGGTTCGGCATCTGGGGCGGCCTCTCCGAGCGCGAGCGCCGTCGGCTCAAGAAGAGCGCGGTCTGACCGGGGCGGCCCCTGGCCCTGCTGACCCTCCGACAACCGCACAGCTCGACGGGCGCCTCACCGCGACGGTGGGGCGCTTCCGTGTTTCCGGGCCCCTGCGCGGCCCGGTGCGCACAGCTCCTCCACGGCCCGCGGACGGCGGCGCCATCCGGAGCCGTTAGTGTGGTGCGCCATCCGGTTGCCGTTCACCGGCTGTGTCCACCGAGAACTGGGGCCCGCGCACTCGATGACCGTCTACAGCCACCAGAGCGGCTTCACCGCTGCCAGGCCGCCCGCCTATCCGCGCCACCTGGTCACCGCGGTGATCGTCTCGCACGACGGGGCCCGCTGGCTGCCACAGGCCCTCGCCGGCCTGCTCGGCCAGGACCGTCAGGTCCAGCGGGTGCTCGCCGTCGACACCGGCTCCACCGACAGCTCCCCGCAGTTGCTCGCCGACACCCTCGCCGACTGGCTCCCGGAGAGCGGCCCGATCGTCCTCGGCCGCCGGGCCGGCTTCGGCACCGCCGTCGGCGAGGCCGTCTTCAACAGCCCGCCGCTGCGCCCCGAGGACCTCCCCTACCGGCTCGACCCGTCCGGCTACGACCCGGTCACCGGCGGCTGGGACGACTTCGGCGACCCGCTCGGCCACGAGGACGACCTCGGCCGCGGCGGCCCCCGGGAGACCCAGCCGGTCGAGTGGCTCTGGCTGCTGCACGACGACTGCGAGCCGCAGACCGACGCGCTGCGCCGCCTCCTCCAGGTCGCCGACTCCACCCCCAGCGCCGCCGTCGTCGGCCCCAAGCTGCGCAGCTGGTACGACCGCCGCCAGCTGCTGGAGGTGGGCGTCACCATCGCCCGCTCCGGCCGCCGCTGGACCGGCCTCGACCGCCGCGAGCAGGACCAGGGCCAGCACGACCAGGTCCGCCCGGTGCTCGCCGTCTCCACCGCCGGCATGCTGGTCCGCCGCGACGTCTTCGAGGAGCTCGGCGGCTTCGACCGGGCGCTGCCGCTGATGCGCGACGACACCGACTTCTGCTGGCGGGTCAACGCCGCCGGCCACCGCGTCGTGGTCGCCCCCGACGCCGTGCTGCGGCACGCCGAGGCGGCCAGCCGCGAGCGCCGCGCGATCGACTGCGGCCCCTCCCACCCGCACCGGCTGGACAAGGCCGGCGCCGTCTACACCCTGCTCGCCAACTCCAAGGGCGCGCTCTTCCCCTACGTCCTGCTGCGGCTGGTGCTCGGCACCCTGCTGCGGGTGGTCACCAACCTGCTCGGCAAGGACCCGAAGCAGGCCTTCGACGAACTCGCCGGTCTCGGCCACGAACTGCTCCGGCTGCCCCGGCTGCTGGCGGCCCGCAAACGCCGGGCCCGGCTGCGGGCCGCCGACGCCCTGGACGACCGCTCGCTCTTCCCGGCGCCCGGAGCCACCGCCCGGCTCGCCGTCGAGGGCGTGATCGGCTCGCTCGGCATAGGGGGCGGCGACGACTCCGGGGCCGGCCGGCACGGCTCGGTCGAGGCCGGCCCGGGCGACGAGGACTCCGAGGACCTGGTCGTCGAGCAGTTCACGCTGATCAAGAAGCTGGCCCGCCGCCCGGCGCCGGTCCTGTTCGCCGCGCTGCTGGTCTTCGCGCTGGTCGCCTGCCGCGGCCTGTTCGGCGCCGGCGCGCTGTTCGGCGGCGCGCTGCTGCCCGCCACCGACGGCGCCGGCGGCCTCTGGTCGATGTACGCGGACGCCTGGCACCCCGTCGGCACCGGCTCCACCGCGGCGGCGCCGCCGTACCTCGCGGTGCTGTCGGTGCTCTCCTGGGCGCTGTTCGACCACGCCGACCTCGCGGTCACCCTGCTGGTCGTCCTCGCCGTGCCGCTCGCCGCCGTCAGCGCCTACCTGGTCTCCCGGCCGCTGCTCGACTCCAAGCTGGTCCGTGCCTGGGCCAGCGCCACCTACGCCCTGCTGCCCGCGGCCACCGGCGCGCTCGCCCAGGGCCGGATCGGCACCGCCGTCCTCGCCGTCCTGCTGCCGCCGCTGGCCCGCGCGGCCGCGATCTCCGCCGGCCTCGGCATCCGCGCCGAGAGCGCCGCCAAGGGCGCCCGGCCCGGCTGGCGCCCGGTCTGGATGACCGTCCTGCTGCTCACCCTCGCCACCGCCTTCGTGCCGCTGGCGTGGGCGCTGGCCGTGCCGCTCTGCCTGGCCATGCTCGCCGCCGCCGTGGTGCGCGGCGGGGCGTTCGGCTCCGGCGGGGCCGCGCTGCGGCTGCTCGGGCTGCGCGTGCTGGTGATCCTCGGCGCGCCGGTGCTGGTGCTCGCGCCCTGGTCGCTGCAGGTGCTCTCGCACCCCCAGCTGCTGCTGCTGGAGGCCGGTCTGCCCGGTCTGCACGGCGGCGGCGCGAACGCCGTCGGCCTGCTGCTGGTCAACCCGGGCGGCGCCGGAGTGCCGCCGGTCTGGCTGTCGGCGGGCGTGGTGCTCGCCGCGCTGGCCGCGCTGCTGCGCGCCGACCGCCGCCGCGCGGTGCTCGCCGCCTGGGGCGCCGCCGGTGCCGGCCTGGTCTTCGCGGTCGCGGTGGCGGGCACCTCGGTGACCCCCGCCTCCGGCGGCCCGGCCGTGCCCGCGTGGGCCGGCCCGGCCTCGCTGCTCGCCGGCATCGCCCTGCTGGCCGCCGCCGCGATCGGCGCCGACGGCGCCAACGCCCGGGTGGCCGGCATTGCCTTCGGCTGGCGCCAGCCGGTCGCCGCCCTGGTGGTGGCCGCCGCGGTGCTCGCCCCGCTCGGCACCGGCGTCTGGTGGGCCGTCACCGGGGCCGACGGCCCGCTGCACCGGGCCCCGGCCGCCCAGGTGCCCGCGTTCATCGCCGAGGAGGCCGGTACCAGCGACCGGGCCCGCACCCTGGTCGTCACCGGCGACCCGAAGGGCGGCTCGGTCCGCTACACCCTGGTGCGCGGCGCCGGGGTGACGCTCGGCCAGGCCGAGTCCACCGTGGACCCGGCCACCGGCACCACCGAGCGCCTCGACAAGGTGGTCGGCAGCCTGCTGGCCGGCTCCGGAGCCGACCAGGCCGAGGCGCTGTCCGACTACGGCATCGCCTACGTGCTGGTCGACCAGCCGGCGATCGGCGCCTTCAAGGACGTCCTGGACACCACCCCGGGCCTGGTCAAGGCCAACCAGGACGGCGGCACCGCGCTCTGGCAGGTCAACGGCACGCCCGCGACCCGCGCCCTGATCACCGCCCCCGGCACCACCCCCGTGGCGGTGCCGTCCGGCGAGCGCGACCTCGACACCGCCGTTCCGGCCGGTCCCGAGGGCCGGGTGCTGCGCCTCGCCGAGGCGGCCGGCCCCGAGTGGAAGGCGACCCTCGACGGCGCCGCGCTGGAGGCCACCACCGTCGACGGCTGGGCACAGGGCTTCAAGCTCCCGGCCGCCGCCGGCAAGCTGGTGGTCACCCGGGAGGGCGGCCTGCTGCACACCGGCTGGATCTGGGCCCAGCTGCTGCTCGGCCTGACCGTCCTGGTGCTGGCGCTGCCCGGCCGCCGCAACCACAAGGACGACGACCTGCCCGAGGAGGTCGTCGCCGCCGCCGCGCTGGCGGCCGCCGCCCAGGCGCAGGCGCCCGCCCCCGGCAGCCGCCGGGCCCGCCGGATGGCCGAACGCGGCGAGGGCGGCGAAGGCGGCGACGGGGACGGCGAGGGCGGCGTGTACGAGGGCCGGCCGGGCGCGATCCCGCCGCAGCCCGCGGGCGAACCGCCGGTCGAGGCGGTCCAGGCGGCCGCGGCCGTCCAGGAGGCCGAGCAGTACGCCGACCCGTACCAGACGTACCAGCAGGCCGACCCGTACAGCTACGGCTCCTACCCGGCCCAGCAGCCGACCGCCGCGCCGTACGGCGGCGGCCAGGAGTACGGCGGCGACGGGTACCAGCAGCAGGCCTACCCGCAGGGCGGCCAGCAGGGCTACGACCCGTACCAGCAGGACCAGCAGTACGGCGGCTACGACCCCTACCAGCAGGACGGGCAGCAGCCGTGGGTGCCGGGGCAGCCGCAGGGCGAGCCCTACTACGACCCGAACGATCCGAATGACCCCAACAACCCCAACAACCCCAACGGGCCGGGCCGGTACCCGCACCACCACGGATCGGGGAGCTGACCCGCGATGAAGAAGCCCGCCTTCCCGAAGAAGTCCAAGGGCCGGACCGGCTCCGGGGCACCGGACGAGGCCGCGTTCGCCGCGGCCGGCCCCGCGGGGTCGTCCGGAGGGACGAAGACGACCCAGTCGCTGCTGGCCGCCGCCGCGGTGCTCGCCGTGGTGTTCGGGGTCGCCCAGGTGCGCCCGCCGGCCACCGCGGCCGGCCCGGACCAGGGCGGCGCCGCGACCTCGGCGCAGGTCGAGCGGACCGCCCTGGTCTGCCCGCAGCCGCTCCAGGGCCTGACCGGCTCGACCACCCTCACCGCCTACACCCCGCCCGGCACCGGCACCGGCACCGGTGGCGACGCGGCCGCGGGGGTCGGCTGGGTCGCCGACGCGGCGGCGCCCGCCACCGCGCCCTCGGCCCCCGCCGCCCCGGCGCCCTCCGCTCCCGCACCGTCCGCCCCGACGGCCGCCGCCTCCACCGCGCCGGTCGCGGCCAAGGACACCGCGCCCGGCGACGCCCGGCTGAACCTGACCAAGCCGGGCGCCCCCGTGGTCGCCCCCGCCGCCAACAGCGACAACGCCCCCGGGACCGGCGCGGTCGCCACCGGCGCCCTCGCGCCCGGCTTCACCGTGACCCAGACCACCACCGTCACCGAGCAGCGCGGCCAGGGCCTCTCCGGCCTCACCTGCACTCCGGCCGGTACCAGCTTCTGGTTCGCCGGCGCCAGCACCGCGGGCGACCGGGTCGACTACGTCAGCCTGGTCAACACCGAGGCCACCGCGGCCGTGGTCGACATCAAGCTGTACGGCGACAAGGGCCTGATCGAGAACGACGCCGCCAACGGCATCACCGTCGCCCCCGGCAGCTCGCAGTCGGTCCTGCTGCCCACCATCAGCAAGGGCCAGGTCGCCGACCTCGCGGTGCACGTCGTCGCCCGCAGCGGCCGGGTCGGCGCCGCCGTGCACGCCGCCGACGGCAGCAAGGGCGCCGACTGGGTGCCCGCCTCGGCCGCCCCGGCGCCCGTCCAGGTGCTCCCGGGCCTGCCCGCCGACACCGCCAACGCCCACCTGGTGGTCTGGGCGCCGCCGGAGGACGACGCGGACCTGAAGATCCAGCTCTCCGGCAAGAACGGCCTGTTCACCCCGGCCGGCAACGAGTCGATCCACGTCAAGGCGGGCATGGTGGCCGCCGTCGACCTCGGCAAGGTCACCCGGGACGAGGTGGCCGGCCTGCGCCTGTCACCCACGGACGACAAGCACCCCACCCCGGTGGTGGCCGGCCTGCGGATCGACCGGGTGGGCCAGAACGGCAAGTCCGACGCCGCCTGGCTGACCGGGACCGCCCCGGTCGGCGCCCGCGCCACGGTGGCCGACAACCGCGGCGGCGGCCCGACCACGCTCTTCCTCACCTCCACCGGTGAGGCCGCCAAGGTCAAGGTCACCGCCTCGGCCGGCAGCGGCGGGGGCACCCCGGTCAGCAAGGACGTCGAGCTGCCCGCCGGCGGCACGGTCGCCGTCCCGGCGCCCGAGCCCACCGGTCTGAACGGCGCCTTCGCGCTGACCGTGGAGACCGTCTCCGGCGGCCCCGTCGTGGCCGCCCGGATGCTGGCGATCCCGACCAAGGACGTCCCGATGTTCACCGTCCAGGCGCTCCGCGACGACCGCAGCAGCGTCAAGGTCCCGCGGGCCGCCCAGGACCCGGCGGTCGTGCTCCGCTGACGCCATGACGGAGGGGCGGTACCCGGCACCGGGTACCGCCCCTCCGTCGTCGGGTCATTCCTCGTCGTAGCGAGGGTCGATGGCGTCCGGCGACAGCCCCAGCAGCTCCGCCACCTGCTCGATCAGGATCTCGTGCACCAGGGCGGCGCGGTCCTCGCGCGACTTCGCCCGGATCTCCACCGGCCGGCGGTACACCACGATCTGGCTCTTGCGCCCCTGCCGGCCCGGCGACACCTGCCCCAGCGGCACCCCGCCGTCCGTGTCCGGCCCCTGCGCCTCGCGCAGCGGGACCTCCTGGACGGCGAACTCCACTTCGATCAGCTGAGGCCAACGCCGTTCGAGACGCTCCACCGACTCGCGCACGTAGTCGTCGAACAACTCGGAGCGGGTGAGCGAGATCGGCACCTGCGGAGGCGCCAGCGGGCCGCGCAGACCCCTGCCGTGCCGGTCGCGGTGGCGCGGGCGGCGCGAAGGTCCCGTCGATGACTGCGGTGCAGAGCTGTCCATATCACTGCCGAGGGTAGTCCTTGGACGGTCGGAAGTGGACCACCTCGACAGCGAACGGCCAGGGCGGCGGGCGCACGGACGGGCGCGCGGAGCGCGACACGGCACGCCCTCCGGACAGGCGGTCTTCGCTCCCCGGCGAGGAGTGCGGTACCGTCCACCCTCGTGAGCTCTGTACGTCGTTGTTCGCGGACCGCGTGCGGCCGACCGGCCGTCGCGACGCTGACGTACGTCTACGCGGACTCCACCGCCGTCCTCGGCCCGCTCGCCACCTACGCCGAGCCGCACTGCTACGACCTGTGCGCCGAGCACGCCGAGCGCCTCACCGCCCCGCGCGGCTGGGAGGTCGTCCGGCTCGCCGCCGAGGCCGGCCCGCTGCGCCGCAGCAGCGACGACCTCGAAGCGCTCGCCAACGCCGTCCGCGAGGCCGCCCGCCCGCAGACCCCCCGTCAGGGCCGAGGCCCCGACGGCGAGTCCACCGAGGCCGGCCGCCGCGGTCATCTGCGCGTGCTGCGCTCGCCCGACAACTGACGAGCCCGCCCCGCCCGCACCGGGCGAGGAGCGGCCACCCGGCCCCGGTACGCTGCCCGTCTACCGCCCGCCCGACGGCGCGGTGCCCCGACGTATCGTGACCCGGGGGCGGCCGGCCGCCCCCGGGAAGCACACCGATCAGACAGAGACCAGGGTGGAGCCGCAGTGCGCGACCTCAAGCAGCTCGTGAAGGCGTACGACGTTCGAGGCGTCGTCCCGGACCAGTGGGACGAGAGCCTCGCGCGGGCCTTCGGCGCCGCGTTCGTGCAGGTCACCGGAGCGTCCTCGATCGTCACCGGCCACGACATGCGGCCGTCCTCCCCGTCGCTGAGCCGGGCCTTCGCCGAGGGCGCCGCCGCCTACGGCGCCGACGTGGTCGAGATCGGCCTCTGCTCGACCGACCAGCTGTACTACGCCAGCGGCAAGCTCGACCTGCCCGGCGCGATGTTCACCGCCAGCCACAACCCGGCGCAGTACAACGGCATCAAGCTCTGCCGGGCCGGCGCCGCCCCGGTCGGCCAGGACACCGGCCTCGCCGACATCCGCGAGCTGGTCGAGTCGTGGACCGGCGAGGGCGACACGGTCACCGTGCCCGTGCGGGACGTCAAGCCCGGCGCGCTGTCCGCCCAGGACACCCTGCGCGGCTACGCCGACCACCTGCTCGGCCTGGTCGACCTGACCGCGATCCGCCCGCTCAAGGTCGCCGTCGACGCCGGCAACGGGATGGGCGGCCACACCGTGCCGACCGTCTTCGACGGCCTGCCGATCGAGCTCGTCCCGATGTACTTCGAGCTGGACGGCACCTTCCCCAACCACGAGGCCAACCCGCTCGACCCGAAGAACCTCGTCGACCTGCAGGCCAAGGTCCGCGAGGTCGGCGCCGACCTCGGGCTCGCCTTCGACGGCGACGCCGACCGCTGCTTCGTGGTCGACGAGCGCGGCGAGCCGGTCTCCCCGTCCGCCATCACCGCCCTGGTCGCGGTCCGCGAGATCGCCCGGGCCAAGGCGGCCGGCGAGGACGAGCCGACCGTCATCCACAACCTGATCACCTCCTGGACCGTCCCCGAGGTGGTCCGCGAGCTCGGCGGCAAGCCGGTCCGCACCCGGGTCGGCCACTCCTTCATCAAGCAGGAGATGGCCGTCACCGACGCGGTCTTCGGCGGTGAGCACTCCGCGCACTACTACTTCCGCGACTTCTGGCGCGCCGACACCGGCATGCTGGCCGCGCTGCACGTGCTGGCCGCCCTCGGCGGGCAGGACGGCACGCTCTCCGCGCTCACCGCCGAGTACGACCGCTACGCCGCCTCCGGCGAGATCAACAGCACCGTCGCCGACCAGGCCGACCGCTCCGCCGCCGTCCGCGCCGCGTACGCCGGCCTGGAGGGCACCACCGTGGACGAGCTGGACGGTCTCACCGTCGCCGGGCCGGACTGGTGGTTCAACCTGCGCGCCTCCAACACCGAGCCGCTGCTGCGCCTCAACGTCGAGGCCAAGGACCCGGCGCGGATGGCGGAGCTGCGCGACGGCGTGCTCGCCATCGTCCGCGGCTGACACCCACCCGACGCACGCCCCCGGCGGGCGTCCCGAGGCGTGCGCCCGACGCACGCGCCTGACGCACGCCGCCTGTGCCCCGGCCGGTAGGGTTTCCTCCTGGCCGGGGCACCGCCGTGCCACCCCCGAGATCTGGAGCCCGACACCCCATGAAGCTCGAATCCTTCCTGCTGGAGATCCTGGTCTGCCCGCAGTGCCGGGCCGCGCTCACCGAAGGCGGCAGCGAGGAGCACCCCGAGCTGCTCTGCACCGGTGAGGGCTGCGGCCTCGCCTACCCCGTCCGGGACGGCATTCCGGTCCTGCTGGTGGACGAGGCCCGCCGCCCGGCCTGATCCTTGGGGCCAAGACCCGCAGGGGGCACGGACCCGTACCCGCCCCCGCCACCCCCAGCGCCCTGCCAGCAGCCGGAGGCCCGCCGCATGCTCGACGACACCCTGCTCGACGACCCGGCCGCCCTCCAGCGCGCCGACCGCGACCGCGCGCTGCTGGCCCTGGCCGGCGCCGGCGCACGGGTCCGCACCGCCCTGCGGCTCGCCGACGCGGCCGGCCTGGACCGGCTGCGCCCCGACGGCCGACCGCGCGCCGTGCTGGTGGCGGGCCACGGCAGCGCGCTGACGGCGGGCGAGATCCTCGCCGCGCTGGCCGGCACCGCCAGCCTGATCGCGCCGCTGCCGCCCACCGACGCGGCGGCGCCGCCGCGCACCGACCGGGCCAGCGCGCCGCCGGTGTTCGCCGACGGCCTCGCCTGGCAGCTCCCGGGCTGGGCCGGACCGCTCGACCTGCTGGTGATCAGCTCCGCCGACGGCGGCGAGCAGGGCCTGGTCGCCCTCGCCGAACAGGCCTACGCGCGCGGCTGCGCCATCGTCGTCACCGCCCCCGCCGGCAGCCGGCTGGCCGAGGCCGCCCTCCAGGTCCGCGCGCTGCCGCTGCCCTACGTGCCGTCCAACCTGCCCGACGACGGCACGCCCCCGGCCGGGCCGGGGGCCGAGCCCGACCTCCCGGCCGAGGACCCGGCCGCGCTCTGGGCCCACCTCGCCCCGCTGCTGGCGCTGGCCCAGAAGCTCGGCGTCACCCAGCTGCCCTACGACGCGCCGGCCGCCACCGCGGACCTGCTGGACGAGGCCGCCGTGCGCTGCCGGCCGGACGCGGCCGCGTACACCAACCCCGCCAAGAGCCTGGCCGCCCGGCTGGCCGGTACCGTGCCGCTGCTCTGGGCCGAGGGGCCGGTGGCCGGCGCGGCCGCCGCCCGGTTCACCACCCAGCTCGCCGAGCGGGCCGGCCGCCCGGCGCCGGCCGGCCTGCTGCCGCAGGTGCTGACCGCGCACCGCGGCATGTTCGCCGGTCAGCTCGGCGCGGGGGCCGACCCCGACGACTTCTTCCGCGACCGGGTCGACGAGCCCGACCCGCTGCACCTCCAGGTGCTGGTGCTGCGGCACCTCCCCGGCACGCCGGCCCCCGGCGAGGAGGACCGGGGCCCGGCCGAGGTGCCGGCCGACGACGAGCGTCCGCGCAGCTACCCGGTCACCCGCGGGCAGCGGCTGGCCGCCGCCCACGACGTCCGGCTCACCGAGTACGCCACCACCCGGCCCGACCCGCTGCACGCGCTGGCCGACCTGATCGCGCTGACCGACTTCGCCGCCGTCTACCTGGGGCTCGCGGCGCAGTCCTGAGCCCGCGGCGCGGCGCCCTCCCGGGCCGGGGCCGCGGCGCCGTCCCGACCCCGCGGCGCGGCGGCCCGGTACCGTATGCGCTCGACGGACTCGGCCGGGGCGCGACCCGGCCGAGGCAGCACCCGACAGAGCAGAGCGCGGGCCGCCCGAGCGGCCCCCGGCGGAGGGATCCACACCGGCATGAGCACCGAAGGCGGTACCAAGGCCCTGGTCGCGGCCCTGGCGGCGAACCTGGGCATCGCGGTCAGCAAGTTCGTGGCCTTCGCGTTCTCCGGCTCCTCCTCGATGCTGGCCGAGGGCGTCCACTCGCTGGCCGACTCGGGCAACCAGGTGCTGCTGCTGGTCGGCGGCAAGCGCTCGCAGCGGGCGGCCACCCAGGAGCACCCGTTCGGCTACGGGCGCGAGCGCTACATCTACGCGTTCCTGGTCTCCATCGTGCTGTTTAGCGTCGGTGGCATGTTCGCCGTCTACGAGGGCTACGAGAAGATCGCCCACCCGCACGAGCTGGACAACTGGTACTGGCCGATCGGCGTGCTGGTGCTGGCGATCGGGCTGGAGGCGTGGTCCTTCTTCACCGCCTACCGCGAGGCCGTCAAGGACAAGGGCGCGCACGGCTGGCCCGCCTACATCCGCCGGGCCAAGGCGCCGGAGCTGCCGGTCGTCCTGCTGGAGGACACCGGCGCGCTGATCGGTCTGGTGCTGGCGCTCTTCGGCGTCGGCCTGACCGTGATCACCGGGGACGGCGTCTGGGACGGTATCGGCACCCTGGCGATCGGCCTGCTGCTGATCGTGATCGCCCTCGTGCTGGCGTCGGAGACCAGGTCGCTGCTGATCGGCGAGTCCGCCCACCCGGAGGTGGTGGCCGAGATCCGCGACGCGCTGGTCGACCACGACTCCGTCACCCGCGTGATCCACATGCGGACCCTGCACCTCGGCCCGGAGGAACTGCTGGTCGCCGCCAAGATCGCGGTCAACGCGGAGGACTCCGCCGCGCAGGTGGCGCAGGCCATCGACGCCGCCGAGATCCGCGTCCGCCGGGCCGTCCCGATCGCCCGGGCGATCTACCTGGAGCCCGACGTGTACAGCGCCGAGAAGGAGGCGCAGGGCGACGACCCGTACGCCACGCCCGGTGGACCGGTGCCCGGCGCGCACTGAGCACCCGCACCCCCGGGGCGGCGGTGCGCGGGCCGAAAAACGGTCATAGCGAGCCGCCGTCCGGGCCCGCCGGTGTAGATTCGTCACCAGAGCCAGAACGTCGCTGCTGATGGCGGTCGATCGGTGGTCCGTCCCCTGGGGGCGCGTACCGGTCGAGGGAGAGAGGTCCTCCGACGGTTTGTGCTGAGCAGCAGGGAACCGGTCCCGCCGCGGATCCGGTGGCCCCGGCGTTGCCGCGCACCCGTGCGTCCCCGCCGTGCCGCGACGCACACCCAGGACCTTTGGCCTTGCCCCATCCCCATCAGCGAGGAGCAGACGCATGTCGACCGACATCACCGGTGACTTCAAGGTCGCCGACCTTTCCCTGGCGCCGTTCGGCCGCAAGGAGATCCAGCTGGCCGAGCACGAGATGCCCGGCCTGATGACGATCCGCGCCGAGTACGCCGCCTCGCAGCCGCTCGCCGGCGCCCGCATCACCGGCTCGCTGCACATGACCGTGCAGACCGCCGTGCTGATCGAGACCCTCACCGCCCTCGGTGCCGAGGTCCGCTGGTGCTCCTGCAACATCTTCTCCACCCAGGACCACGCCGCCGCCGCCATCGCGGTCGGCCCGGAGGGCACCCCCGAGAACCCGCAGGGTGTGCCGGTCTTCGCCTGGAAGGGCGAGACGCTGGACGAGTACTGGTGGTGCACCGAGCAGGCGCTGACCTGGCCGAACGGCCAGACCCCGAACATGATCCTGGACGACGGCGGCGACGCCACCCTGCTGATCCACAAGGGTGTCGAGTTCGAGAAGGCCGGCTCCGCGCCGGACCCGTCGACCGCGGACAACGACGAGTTCCGGATCATCCTGGAGCTGCTCAACCGCACCCTGGTCGAGACCCCGAACAAGTGGACCGAGGTCGCCGCCACCATCAAGGGCGTGACCGAGGAGACCACCACCGGTGTCCACCGCCTGTACGAGATGCACCGCGACGGCAAGCTGCTGTTCCCGGCGATCAACGTCAACGACTCGGTCACCAAGTCGAAGTTCGACAACAAGTACGGCTGCCGCCACTCGCTGATCGACGGCATCAACCGTGCCACCGACGTCCTGATCGGCGGCAAGGTCGCCGTCGTCGCCGGCTACGGCGACGTGGGCAAGGGCTGCGCCGAGTCGCTGCGCGGCCAGGGCGCCCGCGTCATCGTCACCGAGATCGACCCGATCTGCGCGCTCCAGGCGGCGATGGACGGCTACCAGGTCGCGACCCTGGACGACGTCGTGGAGACGGCCGACATCTTCATCACGACGACCGGCAACAAGGACATCATCATGGCCTCGCACATGGCCCGGATGAAGCACCAGGCCATCGTCGGCAACATCGGCCACTTCGACAACGAGATCGACATGGCCGGCCTGGCCCAGCTGCCGGGTGTCGTGAAGACCGAGGTCAAGCCGCAGGTCCACGAGTGGCGCAAGGAGGACGGCCGCACCATCATCGTCCTCTCCGAGGGCCGCCTGCTGAACCTGGGCAACGCGACCGGCCACCCGTCGTTCGTGATGTCCAACTCCTTCGCCAACCAGACGATCGCGCAGATCGAGCTGTTCACGAAGACCGAGCAGTACCCGATCGGCGTCTACGTGCTGCCGAAGCACCTGGACGAGAAGGTCGCCCGTCTGCACCTCGACGCGCTGGGCGTGAAGCTGACCACCCTGACCAAGGACCAGGCCGACTACATCGGCGTCCCGGTCGAGGGCCCGTACAAGGCGGACCAGTACCGCTACTGATCAGGTGACACGGCCGTGGCCGGCGCCCCTTCGCGGGGTGCCGGCCACGGCCGCGTCCGGGCCCGGTCAGCGCAGGACGTCGACCGTCCAGGCGCTCTCGTCGGCACCCGCGGACCTGATCTTCGCCAGCACCCCGGGGAGCCCGCCGATCGCCTCCAGCGCCGGGTTCGCCCCGGAGCGGGTCGACACGCAGATCCGCACGCCCTTGTCCACCTCGCACTCGCGCGGGTCGGCGCCCGGCGGAGCGACCGCGGGCTCGGCGGTCTCCGGCTGGACCATGACGTCGACCGAGAGCCTCTCGGCGGTGAGCGCCAGGCTGACCCGCCAGGGCTCGTCGATGACGGCCGAGGGCCGCAGCAACGACACCGCCGACACCTTGAACGCCGCCGGAAGCCCCGTCAGGTAGACCGGCAGCGGGAGGTCGGTCCGCCCGAAGCGGGCCCCGGCCGCGATCCGCAGCAGCGTCTCCTCGGGCTTCGCCTCCTTCGGCGCGTAGGCGTCCAGCTGCGCCCACCGGCCCGAGGCCGTCTCCCAGGACAGGGTCACCGGGTCGACCGGCAGCGGGTTGTCGGAGACCAGCCAGTGGGCCGAACGCCCGTCGACCGGGGGAGCCGGCACCGTGTGCCGGCCGACGTGCGCGGGCTCGGCGTTCCCCGGCGCGAGCGACAGCGAGAGGTTCGGCGTGGACTGCCCCTTCGTCCACACCTTGGCGGACGTGTGCTCGGCGCCCAGCGCGTCGGCGTAGCCGTAGCCGAGGCCGCCCGCCGCGTTCAGCGAGTCCGGCAGCCAGCCGAACCGCGCCTCGGTGAAGAAGGGGTCGGTGCCCGTGCGCGCGGCGGACGAGACCTGGGGGGAGCTCGCGGCGACGAGCGTGCCCGGCGCCTCCGGCGTGGCGGTCCCGCCGGCCGGCCGGGTCAGCAGCGAACCGCCCAGGACCGCCGCCGCCGTCACCGCCGCCGCCGCGCCCCACGCGGCCCCGCGTCGGCGGCGCAGCCGCGACCGGCCGCGGACGACGGCCCAGGCGGTGTCGACGGCGGACGGCGGGGCGGGCTCGTCGGCCAGCGAGCTCAACCGCCCCGTGAGGTTCTGGTACTCGTTGTTCGTCATGACGTCCTCTCTGCGGTGGCGGGGCGGGCGGCGAGGGAGACGCGGAGCGCCTCCAGACCGCGCGAGGTCTGGCTCTTGACGTTGCCGGACGAGCAGCCCAGCGCCTCGGCGGCCTGGTCGATCGTCAGGTCGCAGTAGTACCGGAGCACCACGGTGGCCCGCTGCCGCGGCGGCAGCGCGGCCAGCGCCTTGCGCAGGTCGAGGGAGGCGTCGAGGTCGACGCCCACGCTCGCCGTGTCGGGCGCCGTGCCGTTGCGCGTCGTCCGCCGCCACCAGGGCGACCGCTGCTCGGCGAGGAACGTGTTGACCAGCACCTTGCGGGCGTAGCCGTCGACGTTCTCGACCCGTCCGGCCCGTGGCCAGTTCACGTAGAGCTTGGTGATGCTCTCCTGGACCAGGTCGTCCGCGCGGTGCCAGTCCCCGCACAGCAAGTAGGCGACCTTGCGCAGCCAGCCGCTCCTGGACGCCACGTACTCGGTGAACTCCGCTTCGCGTGCCGTCTTCGCCATCCCCGCCCCCCTTCCGTAGTACCGACGGCGCCGAACCGCGCCGTCCACCCCCTAATGCGGGCACCCCCGCCGAACGTTGCATGGCGGACGGCCCTGATCGTCCACGTAGGCTCTCGGGCATGCCCAATGGCCGGTACTCGCTCCACGACACCCATGACCACGTCCTGCTCGGCGAGGAGCGGTTCAGCTGCGCGCCCGGTCCGGCCGGCTGGCGGTACGTCTCCAAGACGTACGGGCCGGAGGGCCGGGTTCTCGGCACCCTCGACCTCACGCTGGACTCCCGGGCCCGGCCGCTGCGGACGGAGCTGAAGGCGGGCGGCTGGCAGGTCCGCGGCGGGGCGGTCGACGGGGTGGCCTGGGTGCGCACCGACGCGGCCGACCCGGCCGGGGAGCACGCGGTGGAGGGGCACGACCGGGCCCACGGCTTCACCGGGCGCTCGCCGGCCTTCCTGGTCGCCACCGCCCGACTGCTGCGGCTGCGGGAGGGGGCGAGCGCCAAGGTGCGGCTGGTCGCGTTCACCGAGCCGGTGCTGGCGCCGCGCACCTTCGACCAGGGCTGGCTGCTGGAGGCGGTGGAGACGCACGCGACGGACTCGGGGCCGCTGCTGGTCGAGCGCTACCAGGTGGCGGACCTGGAGACGGGCGAGCAGCAGGTGGTGCACCTGGCGGGGGACGTGGTGCTGGCCGCAGCGGGGGTGGAGCTGGAGGAGCTGGAGTCGCCGCCGAACGCCTGGCCGGTCGAGTTCGACGGCCGGTAGCGGGCGGTCGCCCGGGTTGTCCCGCCGGTCAGGCGGGCGGGGCGAATCCGGTGCCGGGGGCCGGCTGCGCGGCGGGGGCCGGCTGGGGCTGGGGTTGGGCCTGGGCCTGGGCCTGGGGATGGGCTTGTACCGGGGGTGTCGTGGGCATCGCGGGTGCGGAGGCGGGCGCCGGTGCGGCCGGTGCCGTGGGGGGCTGGACGTGGGGCCGCGGCGGGTGCTGAAGTCCGTAGCCCTGGGCCCTGGTCCACTCCCGCCGCTGGCGCTCGGTCAGCACCGCGCCGAGGTACGCCGCCGGGTGCAGCCCGTACGGGACGGGGTGGCCGGTGCGCGCGGCGAGGTCGTCGGCGAGCCGGGCGGACATCCGGTGCGCCACCGCCGGGTCCAGCTCGCCGATCCGGCCGAGCAGCTGGCGGATCGCCAGCCAGAGCGGCTCCGGCACGGCGGAGAGGTCCAGGGCGACCAGCTCGCCGCCGATCGTCTGCAGCAGCTGCGGGTGCACCGGCGGCAGCGCGTTCGCCGCACCGCCGCCCCCGGGCACCCGCTCGCGGACCACCAGGGTCCCCGCGAAGACGTCGCCCAGCCGCTTGCCGTCCGCCGAGACCGCCGAACAGATCGCCGCCGGCACGCCGCTCAGCACGATGATCTCGAAGAAGCCGACCAGCCCGCGCACCAGCGAGTGCCGGAACCGCACCGGTCCGCCGTCGCTGCGCACCACCCGCAGGCCCAGCGCGGCCTTTCCGAGCGAGCGCCCCCGGGTCAGGGTCTCGACCATGACGGGCAGGCCGACCAGGAAGAACACCATCAGCCCGAGCAGGATGGCGGCGAGGGCCGCACCGTCGAGGTCGACCAGGGCGAAGCTCAGTACCAGGGACGTCACCACCAGTGCGGCGCCCTGTACGAGCAGGTCCAGCCCGGTCGCCAGCGCCCGGCTCGGAAGCTTCGCCGTGCGCAGGCCGAGGACGACCGCCTCGCCCGTCACCAGGTCGCTCAAGACACCCGTCCGTTCCCGTCGGTGGTTCATGGTCCGCGGTCCGCGGGGAGGGAAGGCCGTCGGATCGGCCCCCACGACCCCGTGATCTGCAGTCGTCAACATACGGGGCCGCGGACCCGCTCGGGAAGGGAGGTCCCGGCCGCCCGGGTGGCCGCCGCCCCTGGCATGCTGGGCCCACTTGTCCGCACCCCGCCTGCCCGCGCGCCCCGCGCCGACCATGGAGCTGCCGCATGGACCTGGACGTCTTCGTCGCCACCCACCAGGGGGAGTGGGCACGGCTGGACGCCCTCGCCAAGAACCGCCGGCTCACCGGCGAGGAGGCGGACGAGCTGGTCACCCTCTACCAGCGCGTCACCGGTCACCTGGCCAAGGTGCAGGCCGCCGCGCCCGACCCCACCCTGGAGGGCCGGCTCACCAGCCTGGTCTCGCGGGCCCGCGACGCCGTCACGGGCACCCGCACCAGCGGCTGGCGGGACGTCGCGCGCTACTACAGCGTGAGCTTCCCGGCCGCGCTCTACCGTTCGCGCCGCTGGTGGCTGCCGGTGGCCGTGCTCTCGCTGCTCGCCACCGCCGTGATCGCGTGGTGGGTCGCGACCCACCCGGAGGTCCGGAACAGCCTGGCCACGCCGGACACGCTCCGGGAGATGACCAGGCCCGGCGGTGAGTACGAGGCGTACTACTCGGACCGCCCGGCGAGCTCGTTCGCGGCCCAGGTCTGGACGAACAACGCCTGGATCGCCGTGCAGTGCCTGCTGTTCGGGATCGCGCTGGGCATCCCGGTGCTCTTCGTGCTGTGGAGCAACGTCCTCAACCTCGGCCTCGGGGTCGGGCTGATGGCCTCGGCCGGCCGGCTCGACGTCTTCCTCGGTCTGCTCATTCCGCACGGCCTGCTGGAGCTCACCGCCGTCTTCGTGGCCGGCGGGCTGGGCCTGCGCCTGGGCTGGACCATCATCGACCCCGGCCCGCGGACCCGGGGGACGGCCCTGGCCGAACAGGGCCGGTCCATCATCGGCATGGCCATCGGCCTCGCGACGGTGCTGGGAGTCTCCGGTGTCCTGGAAGCCTTCGTCACCCCCTCCGGCCTGCCCACCTGGGCCCGCATCACGATCGGCGCGTTGGCCGAGGTCGCATTCCTGTTCTACGCCCTCGTCCTCGGCCGGAAGGCCGCGGCGAACGGCGAGACCGGTGATCTGGACGCGGCCGATCGGGCGGACCTTCAGCCGGTCGCGGCCTGAGCCGAGGTGATCGACATGCCGCTGACCTGCTACTCTTCTCGCATCCCGGTCAAACGATTGACGTGGCACGAGCGGGCTAGTAGGTTTCAACGGTTGGGACTGGTTGGACAACATCCGGTCCGAGGCGTTAGTGTCTACGACACCGCCGAATCAGGGCGATCGCATTTCACGAAGTGCGCGCCCTTTGACGAGGTAAACCCCCGGAACTGAGCACACCGAAAGCTTTGATAAGCTTCGGAGCGAAGTCGAAGGAAATCCCCCAGCGGGAATTCAGAGAAACAAGCGCCGGTAAGAACGGCCGCGAGGATCTGATAAGCTGGGAACACGAAAGAACGAAGCGCCCGGAGGGCCCGCTGGAAGGCGGTCCGAAGGAAGTGTCCGTTCCTTGAGAACTCAACAGCGTGCCAAAAGTCAAC
>NZ_JBHWUI010000104.1:0-30745 GCF_042737525.1 Kitasatospora sp. NPDC059973
GCCCGGGGCCGAGGCCCGGGCGGGCGTCCCGGCGGGCCGGGAGCGGAGCGGCTCAGGAGGAGAGCCGGCGCATCAGCCGGACGCCCTGCGCCGCCGTCAGGTGCGGCAGGTAGGCCTTCCCTATCGCCCGGGTGATGCTGGGCAGCGCCGCCGGGTCGGGGTAGGCCATGTACAGCGGCCGGTACTCCGGCTGGAACTTCGCCTTGAAGGCCAGCAGCGAGCGGAACCCGTAGACCGGCTCCAGCACCCGGCCCATCCAGTCCAGCGTGCGCTGCAGCCCGGTGGGCGGCGCGTCCTGCCCGGAGCGGGCCAGCGGCGCGCCGGAGAGCGAGACGAAGCGCGCGCCCTCCTCCTTGAAGCCGAGCGCGGCCGAGGCGATCAGGAACTCCGTCACCCCCCGGAAGCCGTCCGAGCGGCGGCGCATGAAGTCCAGCGTCCAGCCGACCGGCACCCCGTCCTCGTAGACCGGCATCCAGCTGGTCAGCCCGTGCACGACGCGGTCGCCGTCGACGGCGATCAGCAGCCGGACCGCCGGGTCGTCCAGCTCCTCCAGGCCGCCGAGGGTGAAGCCCATCTCGGGCAGGCCCTTCTCGGAGACCCACTCCTCCGAGATCGAGCGGATCTGGTCGCGCAGGGCGAGCGGCGCGTCGTGGTAGGCCCACCACTCGGCGGTGATGCCCTGCTTGCCCGCCTTGTTGAGGGCGGTCCGGATGTCCTGCCACTTGCGGCCGGTGAAGGCCAGTCCGGGCAGGGCGACCACGGTGTCCTCCGCCACCTGGAGCGAGCGCCAGCCGAGCTGCCCGGCGGCGTCGCTGGTCTCCGGGGTGACGCTGTAGAAGCAGGGCGTCCAGCCGCGGGTGTCGCAGTACCGGGCGAAGCCGGCCACCGCCCGGCGTCGGGCCTCCGGCTCGCCGAACGGGTCGCCGGTGGTCAGCGCCACGGTGGAGAGCACCCGGTAGGCGACGGCGGCCCGGCCCTCCTCGTCGAACCAGTAGTGGTTGCCGTCCCAGGTGGTGAGGAAGGACAGCGTGCCGCCGCCGTGCGCGGTGAGCAGCGCGCGGGCGCGGGCGGCGTCCTCGGCGTCGGCGTGCACCACCGGGCGGCGGAAGGCGACCAGCAGGGCGGTCAGCGCGACCACCCAGAACGCCAGGCCGCAGTACGTCTCCAGGAGGCGGGCCGGCGGGCCGACCGCTATCGGGTAGTCGGGCAGCAGGTCGTTGTAGGCGGGCGGCAGGAACTGCGCCGGCAGTCCGGCGACCAGGCCGCCCACCCCGGCGCGGGGGTCGAACTCGCCGGCCACCAGCCGGCCGAACCCCACGTACGCGGCCGCCGCGGCCAGCGCCGCCCCGCCGGTGACGAGGGCGAGCCGGCGCAGCACCGCGGCCGGCAGCCGCAGGCCGAACCGGTGCCGGGTGGCCAGCAGCAGGCCGGTGGTGAGCAGCGGCAGCAGCAGCGCCTCGACGAAGTACTGCACCACGTCGCCGGCGCCGGTGCCGGTGCCGGCGAACAGCCAGAGCAGCAGCGCCGCCCAGAGCAGTTCGGTGGCGACGGTGATCCGCCAGGCCAGCCGCAGGCCGCGGCGCAGGCCCTCGGCGAGGACCAGCAGCAGGGCCGGGAAGAGCGCGGCCATCAGCCGCGCCGGGGTGTCGAATATCCGCTCGACGGCGTGCGCGCGGGCGCAGTCGTGGGCGGACATCGCGCAGAAGTCGGCGACCTCGTCCGGGGAGAGCCGGTGCGAGAAGTACAGCTCGGAGAAGGTGTTGAAGGGCCCCGCCGCGTTGTCGTACAGCGAGGCGACCAGCGGCCCGAGGGCGGCGGCCACCAGGCAGAGCGCGACCAGCACCCGGGTCTCGGTGTGCGAGGAGCGGTGCGGGCGCAGCTGCCACCGGCGCCGGGCGAGCAGCGCGCCGATGCCGAGGCCGAGCAGCGCGCCGGCGCTGCGCTGGACGCTCTGCAGGTGGCCGACGTACAGCGTCATCACCAGCGGGACGAGCACCACCAGCAGGTGCAGCCGGCGGCGCCAGAGCACGCTGAGCCGGTAGCCGAGCACGCCGGCCAGCGCGAACAGGCCGACGACCGGGCCGGTCGCGGTCTGGTCGTCGACGGCGAGGGTCCACTGCTCGCCGGCCCGTGAGCCGAAGGCGACCAGTCCGGTGCCGAGCAGGGTGCCCAGCACCTGCCCGCCGACCAGCACCAGGAGGGTCCGGCGCCGGCCGAGCCGGCTCTCGGCGGCCGGGCCGACCAGGAGCAGCAGCAGGCTGGTGAAGACGTACGAGCCCGCGCTGGAGCACCAGAGCAGCGAGGTGAACGGCGTCCACCAGCGGCCCTCGCCGAGGGTGGGCAGGCCGACGCCGATCTGGGCCAGCAGGCCCCGGGAGGGGCCGCCGGCCAGGCTGCCGGTGGCGGCGCCGACCGTCCAGAGCAGGCCGAGCAGCGCCAGGGTCAGCGGCGCGGCGCGCAGCCGGTCGGCGATCCCGGTGACGGCCTGCCGCCCGGGCTGGGGGGCCGGCTCGGGGGCGGTCGCCACCGGTACCGGCCCGGGGCCGTGGTCGTGCGCGCGTTCACGCTCGCGCTCGCGTTCCCGTTCGCGGGCGGCGACGACCGCCGGAGCCGCGCTGAGCCGGATCACCGGATCAATCCCGTCTGTTGGGCCAGCCACGGCAGTTGGTCGACGATTCCGGGCCGGAACACCACCCAGCCGTGCCCACCCGGCATCAGATCGAACCTCGCCTTCATCCCGGCGTCGAGCGCCGCCTGGTAGACCTTCTCCTGCTGCGGGCGGAACTCGCCGTCGGTGCGGCCGACGACGATCGCCGCCGCGGTGTCCGGGAACCGCTTGCGCCGCATCACCTGCAGCGGATCGATCGCGTCGAACTTGGCGTGGTCACCGCCGAAGGCGGCGGCGACGGTCTGCTCCCGGGTACCCAGGGTGGGTTCCTCCTGCCCGGACATGTCGAGGAACGAGCCGTAGACGTCGGGGGCGTTGACGGCCATCTGGAGCGCGCAGGTGCCGCCCATCGAGGCGCCGCCGATGGACCAGGAGCCCCGGCCCTTGGCGGCCTGGAGGTGCTGGTGCACCCAGTTCGGCACGTCCTCGGCCAGGTAGGTCTGCACGTTGCCGAGCTTGGAGTCCATGCAGAGCGTGTTGTTCCAGATCGACCCGAGCTGGTCGGGCATCACCACGATCGGGGCCAGGCCGTCGTGCTCGGCGGCGAACGCGTCCAGCGCCTCGTTCACCTGGCCGCCGAGCACCCAGTCGCCCGGGTTGCCGGGCTGGCCGGTGACCAGGACCACCACCGGCAGCAGCGGGCGCGGGCTGGCCTGGTAGGCGGGCGGCAGGTAGATGTACGCGTCGCGGGCCTTGAAGCCGGACTTGCCGCCCGGTATCGGCTCGATCGAGACGGTGCCCTTGGCGGGCAGCCCGGGCGGCGCCTGCCAGACGTCGGCGAGCACCTTGCCGGGGGGCGGGCTCACCGTCCGGGCGTCGAAGCCGGTGGTGAGGCCCTGGGTCTTGGAGAGCCAGGGCGCGAGCATGACCCGGCCGCTGGGGTACTGGCCGAACCCGCGGTTGACCTGGGAGGAGGCCATCAGCAGCACCAGCGCTCCGGCGGCGACCGCCAGCAGCTTGCCGCGCCGGCCGAGCCGGGGCATCCGGAAGCCGGCCAGGCAGAGTCCGAGGAGCGCGACGGCGATCCACCAGGTGACGTAGCGGGGCAGGCCCTCCGGGAAGGGGTGCCACCAGTCGTCCACGACGACGTCCAGCACCAGGCTGAGCGCGGCGGCGCTGAACAGCGCGGCGGGCAGCCGGCGGTTCCACCAGCTCCGGCCGCGGGCCAGCGCGAGCAGGAGCAGCGAGCCCCAGCCGGCGGCGAGCACGGCGAGCGGGATCGGGCCGTGCGTCAGCGGCCAGTCGATCGGGTTCCATTGGACGGCGAGCGTGGCGGTGGTCATGTACGTGTCCCCGGCCGGGTGGTGTCGGCCAGGAATCCGTAGGCGACCACGTTTCCCTGGTAGCCGTGTTCCTCGCTGTACCCGCCGCCGCACGTGATCACCCGGAGCTGGGCGTCGGCGGCCTGGCGGTACACCCGGTCGTCCGGGAAGTCCTTTCGGTCGTGCACTTCGATGGCGTAGAGCTGGTAGACGGCGGTCGCGCCGTCCTCGCGGGCGATCTCGATCCGGTCGCCGCGGTGCAGCGCGCCCAGATGATAGAAGACGGCGGGCCCGCTCTGGTTGTCGACGTGCCCCGCGAGGATCGCGGTGCCGCGCTGACCGGGGGTGGCGCCGCCGCGGTACCAGCCGGCGAGATTGCGGTCGGCCGCCGGGGGCGTCTGGAGGCGGCCGTCGCCGTCCAGTCCGAGTCCGGTGACGGGGGCGTCGAGCTTGACGGCGGGGATCCTGATCCGGGTCGGGGCGGAGGGGCCGAGCGGGGGGACGACGGAGACCGGGGCGAAGCCGGAGAGGGACTGTCCCGCACCGGGGGCCGGGGGCAGTGCGGCGTGGCCCCCGTCGTTCAGCAGCCAGGCCCCGAGGACGATCGCGGCGCCGACCGCCAGGGTACCCGGCCACGGGCTCCTGCTCTGCTGGGCGCCCACCCGGCGCTCCCCTCTGCTGACAGCTCGATCGTTCCTGAGAGTTTCCTGGGAACAATTCAACCGGATTGGACCTTAAGGCACGTCCATACGATGGTCCTACCGACACCCCCCGATCGGCAGGGCTACCGGCTCGATCCGTGCTCCGGGTAGGGGGGCGAACACGGGGAGAGACCGGATCCCGCCGGATGGACCGCCCCCGAGTCCACCTGCATGACCATCGACAATCTCGGACACCTGTCCGGTTGCACCAATCGGGCGATCAGTTGCGACCGTTCGTGGTGGATCACCGACCGATCGTGTCCGCGTGCCATGCTGACCCCGTTCACAGGCCTATCACCGCACTTGTCCGACCGGGCGCCTCCGGTCCGCCGCACGCCCCACGAACGGAGTGACCATGGACGCTCTCTCCCGCCGCACCCTACTGGCCGCCGGAGCCGCGACCGCAGCCGCCCTCACGGCCGGCTGCGGCACCAAGGGCGGCGCCGGCGGAGCGCAGGCGGCGACCCCGGAACCGGCCCCGGCCAGCCCCGCGGCGGACCACGCCGGCCCGGGCTCCGCGCCCCCGAAGGCCCCGGTCACGCTGATCGGCGACGGCTCCACCTCGGACACCGGTGCGCAGCCGAACCAGCCCGCCGTCGAGCCGCTGAAGCTCGGCGAGCGCCCGCCGCAGTTCGTGGTCTTCTCCTGGGACGGCGCCGGCGAACTGGACAACGGCCTGTTCCGCCGGTTCCGCCGGCTGGCGCAGGAGCACAACGCGTCGATGACCTTCTTCCTGAGCGGCCTCTACCTGCTGCCCGAGGCCAAGAAGGACCTCTACCGTCCGCCGCAGCACAAGGTCGGCGCCTCCGACATCGGCTACCTGTCGGACCAGCACATCCACGACACCCTGGAGAACCTGCACGCGGCCTGGCTGGAGGGGCACGAGATCGGCACCCATTTCAACGGGCACTTCTGCGGCGCCACCGGCGTCGGGCAGTGGTCGCCGCAGGAGTGGGACAGCGAGATCCAGCAGGCGATGGACTTCGTCACCAACTGGAAGACCACCACCGGCTTCACCGACCTGCCGGCGCTGCCCTTCGACTACCGCAAGGAACTGATCGGCAGCCGCACCCCGTGCCTGGAGGGCCAGCGCAACCTGCTGCCGACCGCCGTCAAGCGCGGCTGGCGCTACGACAGCAGCGGCAACGGGACGCAGGTCTGGCCGCAGAAGATCCAGGGCGGGGCGCTCTGGGACCTCCCGCTGCAGTCCATCCCCTTCCCCGGGCACACCTTCCAGGTGCTGTCGATGGACTACAACATCATGTTCAACCAGTCCGGCAGCAACACCAAGGCCGACCCCTCGCTGCACGCCGCGTACCAGACCCAGGCCAGGGACTCCTACCTGATGGGCTTCGAGCGCGCCTACAACGGCAACCGGGCGCCGTTCGTCATCGGCAACCACTTCGAGCAGTGGAACGGCGGCATCTACATGAACGCCGTCGAGGACGCGCTCAAGGAGATCGCCGGCAAGCCCGGGGTGCGGCTGGTCTCGTTCCGCCAGCTGGTCGACTGGCTGGACGCCCAGGACCCGGCGGTGCTCCGCAAGCTGCAGGGCCTCGCCGTCGGCCAGGCGCCGACCGGCGGCTGGGAGACCTTCCTCGGCTCCCCCGCGCCGGCCGGTGCCGCCGCCGGCTGACGCTACGCCGCCTTCCGGACCCGGCCGCCGAGCAGCGCGCCCACCAGCGCCACGCCCGTCATGGTCAGGAAGATCACGGTGAACGCGCCGACCGAACCGGAGCCCTCGGCGCCCCCGTGGGCGGCGGCCACCGAGCCGCCGCCCAGCGCCGAGAAGAGCACCCCGGACAGCCCCACCAGCAGGACGTTGCCGAGCGCGTCGCTCATCTGCAGCGAGGCGGAGTTGGCCCCGGCGTCCTCGGGCGTCGACAGCTTCATCATCAGCACGCTGACGCTCGCCACCGTCAGCCCCATCCCGATCCCGCCGACACCCCAGGCCGCCGCCGCCACCCAGGCCGGCACCGCCGGGACCAGCACCAGCGCCGCCCCCGCGATCGCCACCGCCGTCAGCAGGAAACCCCAGCGGATCATCGCCTCCCGGTACGGCTCCGCGCCCGGCCGGCCCTGCAGCCAGGAGCCGAGCGCCCAGGAGAGACCGCCGCTGGTCAGGGTCAGACCGGCCAGCGTCGGCGACAGGCCGCGCTGGGTCACCATCATCAGCGGGATGAACGCCTCCGCCGCGAAGAACGCCCCGGCGGCCACGCCGCGCAGCAGGATCACCGTCGGCAGCCCGCGCGCGGCCCGCAGCGTCCCGGCCGGCAGCAGCCCCAGGACGGCGGGCACCAGCAGCGCCACCCCCGCGAACGCCGGGAGCAGCCCGATCAGGTCCAGCCGCTGGCCGGCGTACTGCAGCAGGCCGGCGCCCAGCGCCGCCATCGCGGCCATCCTGCTCCGGCGGCGGTCGAATTCCGCGCCCTTCAGCACCGGCTGCTCGCGCTCGGAGCGGCGCAGCGCCGGCCCCATCACCGCGAGCGGCAGCAGGATCAGCGCCGGGACGGCGAGGAACACCCAGCGCCAGCCCAGGTGGTCGGTGACGGCGCCGGAGACCACCGGGCCGACGATCGAGGGCAGCACCCAGGCCGAGGAGAAGGCCGCGAACACCGACGGCCGCAGCCGCTCCGGGTAGGCCCGGCCGACCACCACGTACAGCGCGACGATCACCAGCCCGCCGCCCAGGCCCTGGATCGCCCGGCCGGCCACGAAGACCCACATGCCGGGCGCCGCCCCGGCCACCACCAGACCGGCCCCGAACACCGCGATGCCGGTGAACAGGGGTCGCAGCGGACCCCGCCGGTCGCACCACTGGCCGGAGACCACCAGGGCGAACAGCGTGGTGGTGAAGTACCCGGAGAAGGCGAAGGCGTACAGCGGGAGCCCGTCCAGCTGGCGGGCCGCCACCGGCATCGCGGTGTTGACGGCGGTCGCCTCGAAGGCGAGCAGCAGGACCACCGAGACGATCCCCAGGGTCAGCGCCCGGTAGCGGCCGGTCAGCACGCCGCCACCGGGGTCGGTCTCGTCGGGGGGTGTCGGGCCGGAGTCGACCGAGGTGGCGGAGGCTGTGGTCATGGGTCATATCGTAAGGCCCGTAGTGCACCATGACCCCTGACCGGTGGACCGGTTCCGCGTGGTCCGCAGGGCCTAGGGCCGGGGCCCCGGCCCGCGGGGCGACCGGCTCAGTGCAGCACCTTGAGGCCCACCACGCCGGAGACGATCAGCAGCAGGCAGCCGATCCGCGCCGCGGTGACCGCGTCCCCCAGGACGGCCATGCCGTAGAGCGCCGTACCGACCGCGCCGACGCCGACCCAGACCGCGTAGCCGGTGCCGATCGGGATGGAGCGCATCGCGTACGCCAGACCGCCCATGCTGAGCGCCAGCGCGACGGCGAAGACCACGGTGGGGACGAGCCGGGAGAAGCCCTTGGACGAGTCCAGGGCCACCGCCCAGACGGTCTCCAGGACACCGGAGACGATGAGAACGAGCCATGCCATGACGAGGGACCTCCGCAGTCAGCAGCGGCCGGGTTGCCGCTGTGCTGCGCCGTCTTGTCGTCACCGGGTACGACGCGCTCGTCCGGGGTGGCCGGAGTCCGGCCACCTGTTTCGACGGTAGCACGACCCGCCACGCAGAATTTACACAAGGACATTGACGGGCCGCCCGCCATTCCGCCAAGATGAATTCACCAACACGGCGAACGACGACAGGAGTCGGCAATGAACAGGAAGACGGTGGCCCTTCTCGCGCCCCGCGCCTGTGCCGCGGCTCCCCGGTGTTGTCGCGCCTGTCGCTGTTGCCGCCACGCCTGAGCGCATCTGCGGAACAGCTCCTCCCACGGCCGTGTGCCCGAGTGGTTTAGGGAACCGCCTGCAAAGCGGTTTACACGGGTTCGATTCCCGTCATGGCCTCCACCGAAATGAATGCGCCGGTCCGCGAAGAATTCGCGGACCGGCTGTTCGGCATTCTCCCGGCCGGATATTCCGGCCCCCCGAATACCGCCGGAATTCACCCGAGGGCGGGGCGGCTGCCCCGCCCCGCGGTCAGCCGGCGACGGCGTCCTCGGGCCGGATCGGCAGCCGCCCGACCGGCAGGCCGGTCGCGGCCCGGACGGCGGCGGCCACGGCGGCCGGGGCGACCACCGCGGGGGCCGCGCTGACCGCCTTGGCACCGAAGGTGGCGACCACGTCGCGCTCCTCGACCAGGGCGGCGATCCGGACCTCCGGGGTGTCCAGGGCGGTCGGCAGCCGGTAGCCGGTGAGCGAGGGGTTCAGCAGCAGGCCGCCCTCGGTGCGCAGGTCCTCCAGCAGCGCCAGCCCGACGCCCTGGGCCACGCCCGCCTCGATCCGGTCCTCGATCTGACGCGGGTTGAGCGCCCGGCCGACGTCCTGGGCCACCGTCACGTCCACCACCCGGACCGCGCCCAGCTCGATGTCCACGTCCACCACCGCGCGCATCGCGCAGAACGCGATGGAGACGAAGGCGTCACCGTGCCCGGCCTCGTCCAGCGGCTCGGTGGGGTGCGGGCGGCACTGCGCGGTCGCCCAGAGCTCCTTGCCCTCCAGCGCCTCGGCGACCGGCATACCGAGCACGCCGTCGTAGGAGGTGATCTTGCCGTCGGAGATCTGCAGCAGCTCGACCGACATCCCGAAGTCGGCGGCGATCGGCTGGAGCAGCTGGTGGCGGACCATCAGCGCGGCCCGCTCGACCGCGCCGCCGGAGACCCAGGTGTGCCGGCCGCGGGCGGCGGGCCCGGCGATCGACTGGTCGCTGTCGGCCGGTGCGATGTAGACCTCGTTGATCCCCAGCACCGACTGCACGATCTGCCGCGCCAGGGTGGCGAAGCCCTGGCCGGAGTCGACGGCGGCGCAGATCACCGTGGCGTGGTCGCCGCTGACCCGCACCGTCGCGGTGGAGACCTCGTCCTCGCCCTCGGCGCCCAGCATGTGCACCATGCCGACCGCGTAGCCGATGCCGCGGCGCACCGCCGCCGGGTCGCCGGCCCCGCCGGGCCCGCCCGGCAGCAGCCACTCGGCGTCCGGGTCGTCCACCGGCAGCGGGGGCAGCGGCTCCTCGGCGACGGCCTCCAGCAGCGCGGCCACCGGCGCGGGGCAGGTGACGGCCTGTCCGGTGGGCATCGGGTCTCCGGTCGCCATCGCGTTGCGCCGGCGGATCTCCACCGGGTCCACGCCGACCCGGGCCGCCAGCTGGTCCAGCTGCGACTCGTAGGCGAAGCAGGCCTGCAGGGCGCCCTCGCCGCGCATCCGGCCGGCCGGAGGGTTGTTGGTGCGCACCGCCCAGGCGTCCACGAAGACGTTCGGGCAGACGTAGGGCCCGACCGAGAAGGCGGTGGCGGCGGCCAGCGCCTCGGCCGAGACGTCCGCGTAGGCGCCGCCGTCCAGCAGGATCTGCGCCTCCACCTTGACCAGCTTGCCCTCGGCGTCGGCGTGGTGGCGGTAGCGCAGCAGCGCCGGGTGGCGGGAGGTGTGGGTGTGGAACGACTCCTCGCGGGTGAGGGTCATCTTCACCGGGCGGCCGGTGCGCAGCGCCAGCAGCGCCAGGGTCACCTGGAAGGAGAGGTCCTCGCGGTCCGAGGTGGCGCCGGGCACGCCGGTGACCACCAGTCGGACCCGGTCCGGCTCCAGGCCGAGGCAGGCGGCGGTGCGGTCGCGGTCGCCGTGCGGGTCGGTGGACGACAGGTGCAGTTCGACGCCGCCGTCCGGGCGCGGCACGGCCAGACCGGCCTCCGCGCCGAGCGGCGCCGGGTCCTGGCGGCCGACCTGGTAGAGGCCCTCGACGATGACCTCGCCGGCCGCGTCCGGGTCCCCGGTGCGCAGCGGCAGGTGCCGGAAGAGGTTGCCGTCCGGGTGCAGCGGGCCGGCGGTGAAGGCCTGCTCGGGATCGGTCACCGCCTCCAGCGGCTCGTACTCGACGGTGATCAGACCGACCGCCAGCCGGGCGGTGTCCGGGTGGTCGGCGGCGACCGCGGCGACCGGCTCGCCGTGGTGGCGCACCACACCGGCGGCCAGCACCGGCCGGTCCGCGACGATCGGCCCGGCCGGGGCGCCGTCGGGGGTGCCGTCCGGCCCGGGCGGCAGGTCGGCGGAGGTGACCACCGCGTGCACGCCCGGCAGCGCGAGCGCGGCCGAGGTGTCGATGCCCCTGATCCGGGCGTGCGGGTGCGGGGAGCGCAGCACCGCGCCCCAGAGCAGGCCCTCGGCCCAGAGGTCGGCGGCGTACGGGTAGATGCCGAGCGCCTTCGGCAGGGCGTCGCTGCGCAGCGGGGAGCTGCCCAGCCCGAACGGCTCCCGTGCGCCGCCCTCGTCGCCGTCCTGCTGGGGTGCTGCGCCGATGTCGGTAGGCGACGTCATGATGCGTGGTCGTCCTCGGGGAGCCGGATGCCGTGGGCGGGGGTGGCACCGTACGGGACGCCGGAGGGGGCGACGCCCTCGACCGGGACCCCGTGCGGGGGCGTGTGCGCGTACGGCGTGCCGTGGGCGGGCGTGCCGTCGTACCCGGCCCCGTTCGGGGCCGTGCCGTCGAACCCGCCGCCGGGGGCCGGGATGCCGTGCGCCGGGGTCTGCTCGTAGACCGGGCCGTCGTACGGGGAGGCGTCGTAGCCGGACTGCTGCGGGTAGCCCCCGTCCGGGTAGCCGCCGGGCAGGTAGCCACCGGGGGCGCCCTGGTAGGGCTGCTGCTCGGGGTAGCCCTGCGGCGGGTAGTAGCCCTGCCCCTCGCCGGCCGCCTGGCCGGGGATGCCGGTGACGGGGGTGAGCACCGCGGTGTCGTACACGCCGGTGTCGTAGCCGCCGTGGCCGTCGGGGCTGCCGTAGGGCACGCCCGGGCCCGCCCCGCCGGTGGCCGGGGCCTCCTCGACGGGCGACTGCGGGGCGTGCGGTTGCGAGGCGTGCGACTGCGGGACGTGCTCGATCCAGGCGTCGGCGTCGGTGTAGACCGGCAGGTCGGCGGCCCGGGCGGCCGGCTCGGGCGCCGGTGTCCCGCCCGCGGGGGCGTCGCCGGCGGGCGCGGCCGCCCCGGCGGCCGCCGCGTGGGCCTCCTCCGCCTCCTCGGCCTCCAGGGCGCGGGCGTCGGCGACGGACTGCACCGCGGCCAGCACGCCCCGGTAGCCGGTGCAGCGGCAGAGGTTGCCGCAGAGCGCCTGGCGGGCCTCGACCTCGGTGGGCCGGTGGTTGCGCTGGAGCAGGTCGTGCACGGCCATCGCCATGCCGGGCGTGCAGTAGCCGCACTGCACCGCGCCGGACTCGGCCAGCGCCTGCTGGACCTCGCTGGCGCCGCCCCCGGCCGAGAGGCCCTCGACGGTGTTGATCTCGCTGTCCGCGGCCAGCGCGGCCGGCACCAGGCAGCCGGCCACCAGCTGGCCGTCCACCTGGACCGAGCAGGCGCCGCACTCGCCCTGCTCGCAGCCGTCCTTGGCGCCGGCCAGCCCGAGCCGCTCGCGCAGCACGTACAGCAGGCTCTCGCCGATCCAGGCGTCGGTGACGGGCCGTTCGAAACCGTTGACCCGCAGGGTGTACGAGGCGCAGGGGCGCAGCTCGCGGCTGACCTGCGGCGCGTGGTCGAACGGGCCGGCGTCGAGGGTTCCGATGGGGTCAGTGGTCACTTCAGCGCCCTTCCCAGTGCCCGGCGGGCCAGCACCGATACGGTACGCCGCAGCCGAACGGCGGCCGCGCTCGGCCCCTCGGTCACGGCCTCCCAGGCGCCCTCGGCGCCGTAGCTGTCGGGTACGCACGCGGCGGCCACGTACTCGCCGAAGGCGGCCGTCGCGGTGGGGTCGATCTCGCGGCTGCCGTCCCAGTCGATGCAGCCGGCCACCCAGGCCTCGGCCTCCAGCGGGCGCAGCGGCACCGGGGCGACGGCCCCGACGGCGCAGCGCACGGCGCGCCGGGCGGGGTCGAGGACGAGCGCGACGGAGGCGGTGGCGCGGGCCGGGCCGCTGCGGCCGGTGGCCTTGAGGAAGACCTGCGGGGCGTGCAGCAGCGGGACGCGCACCCAGGTGAGCAGCTCACCGGGGCGCAGCGGGTCGAGGCCGGTGAGCAGGTGGCTGACCGGGACCTCGCGGGTGGCGCCGGCCCGGGCGAGGGTCGCGGTGGCCTCCAGCGCGGCCAGCACCGGGAGGGTGTCGCCGGCCGGCGCGGCGGTGACGATGTTGCCGCCGAGGGTGCCGACGTTGCGCACCTGCGGGGGCCCCGCGGTCCGGGCCGCGTCGGCCAGGGCGGGGATGAGGGCCGCGAAGTCGGGGCGGTCCATCCGGGCGTGGGTGAGCCCGGCGCCGAGCACGGCGGTGCCGCCGTCCTCGTAGCGCCAGCCGCGCAGCTCGGTGATCCGGCCGAGGCCGATCAGGGCCGCGGGGCGCAACCGCCCGGCGTTGACGGCCTCCATCAGGTCGGTGGCGCCGGCCACCGGCACCGCGGCCGGGGTGGCGGCCAGCGCGTCGACGGCCTCGTCGAGGGAGGCCGGCAGCATGATCGTCCGGTTCACCTGGGTCCCACCGTGCTCCACTTGCTCATCGATCGCCTGCCGCCCGCGGCCCTCGGCCGGGGTGTCCGCGTCGGCAGCCCGGCCTGGCCCGTAGGGTACGGGCGATCGGGCCGGGTTGGGCAACTCTGGCACACAATGCTCGATGATCATTTCGGGACGGGCGAACGGAACTGCCCGATTGGGACGCATACCGGGCGGTATCTGCTCCGGCCCGAAACCGGACCGGAGCAGATGTTCATCTGTTCTTGACGTCGGATGACCACTCAGAAGTTCCCGGTCGCCATGGAGCCCGGTGGCCGATCGTGGTCAGACCGCCGGCGGCGCACCCTCGATCGGACGGCCGGCCACCCCGGGCCGGCGCTGCCAGGGGTGCGGCCCGTCGACCGGGCGGTACTCGACGCCGAGCGCGTCCAGCACGGCCCGGTGCGACTCCATCCGCCGCTCGAAGCCCGCGTAGTCGCGCTCGGCCGGGTCGGCGGGCAGCGCGGACCAGGCCACCTCCGAGAAGGCCGCCAGCCGGGGGAAGGCCCGGTAGTCGACGTCCCGGGCGCTGTCCATGAACTCGCTCCACAGGTTGGCCTGGGTGCCGATCACCCGGCGCGCCGCGGCCTCGTCGAGCTGCGCCGGCACCGGCTCGAAGCGGTACACGTCCTCCAGGGTGCGGACGAAGCCGACCGGGACCGGCTCGTCCTCGCCCGGGGCCTGCCGGTGGTCCAGGTACACGTGCTGCTCGGGGCACATCACCACGTCGTGCCCCGCCTGCGCGGCGGCGATCCCGCCCCCGTAGCCGCGCCAGGAGGAGACCGCCGCACCGGGCGCCAGCCCGCCCTCCAGGATCTCGTCCCAGCCGATCAGCCGGCGCCCGCGCTCGGCCAGCCAGCGGTCGAAGTGCCGGATCACCCAGCTCTGCAGCTCGTCCTCGTTGCTCAGCCCGAGCTCCTGGATCCGCTCCTGGGCCGCGGCACTGTCCTTCCACTGCTCCTTCGGGCACTCGTCGCCGCCCAGGTGGACGAACTCCGACGGGAAGAGCTCCAGGACCTCCTCCAGCACCCCCTCGAAGAAGCGGACGGTGGCCTCGGAGGGGTTGAGCACGTTGTGACTCACGCCCCAGTCCGTCCACACGCCGAGGGCGGCGGTGTCCACCACGTCGGTGTTGCCCAGTTCGGGGTAGGCGGAGATGGCGGCCTGGGAGTGACCCGGAAGGTCGATCTCCGGGACGACGGTGATCGCCCGTTCGGCGGCGTACGCGACGATCTCGCGCAGGTCGTCCTGGGTGTAGAAGCCGCCGTGCGGGCGGTCGTCGCGGCGCTGGGCGGAGCGGTAGCCGACCATCGAGCGCTCGCGCCAGGAGGCCAGCTCGGTGAGCTTCGGGTAGCGCTTGATCTCCACCCGCCAGCCCTGGTCGTCGGTCAGGTGCAGGTGGAGCACGTTGAGCTTGTGCGCGGAGAGCTGGTCGATGAAGCGCAGCACGTCGGACTTGGGCAGGAAGTGGCGGGCGACGTCCAGCAGCGCGCCGCGCCAGCCGAAGCGGGGGGCGTCCTCGATGTCGACGCCGGGCAGCACCCACCCGGTGTCGCGCAGCGGCGCCCGGCGGTAGGCGTCCGGGCCGAGCAGGCGGCGCAGGGTCTGCGCGCCCCAGAGCGCGCCGGCCGGGCCGCCGGCGGTAACCACGGCGCGGCCGGGGCGCACCGAGAGCCGGTACGCCTCACCGGCCAGCGCCGCGTCATGAACCAGTTCGATGCCCTCGCCGGGCCGCCCGGGACCGAGCGGCAGTCCGGTGGCGGCGGTCAGCGCGGTGCGCAGCCACCGCTCGGCACCGGACAGCTCCGGCGGCGCGGTCAGGGTGGTGGAGCGGTCGAGGGGGAAGTCCTGGTCCTGGAGGCGGACGGAACTCAAGGGGGCGGGAATGAGGTCCATTCCGCCATCCTGCCCCCGGCCCGGTCAATTGGCATAGACCACTTTGCACAATGCCGCACAGTGCAAAACGGCACCGTGCAGAACAGCGCCGTGCGGAACAGTGCCGTGCAGAACAGCAGCGTGCGGAACGGTGCCGTGCGGACGGGTCGGCGCCGTCCCGGACCGGGCGACCCGGCCGGGCCAGGCGGCCGGGCTACTTGTCGTCGCCGCCCTTGCCGTCCTGGGGCTTGCCGATGCCGTCGTAGATCTCCTTGCACATCGGGCAGACCGGGTACTTCTTCGGGTCGCGCCCGGGCACCCAGACCTTGCCGCAGAGCGCCACCACGGGAGACCCGGAGAGCGCGCTCTCCATGATCTTGTCCTTCTGGACGTAGTGCGCGAAGCGCTCGTGGTCGCCGTCCCCGTGGGACACCTGGGGGACGGGCTCGACCAGGGTGCCGGTGCCGAGGCCGCGCTCGGGCTCAAGAGTGCTCATAGGTGCCAAGTCTATGGGCGCCCCGGGAAACCGGGCCAGTGTCGTGCCGGCGGCCGCGCCCGCGGGGCCGCCGCGGGCGGCGCGGACCGGCCCGCCGGCCGGACCTCGGGTCAGTTCAGCGTGGGGTCGTCCGGGTACGTCGCGAGCAGCGCCAACGGGCCGCGCTGGCGGCGCAGCACGGCGCGCCACAGCCGCTCCGGCTCGGGGCTGGAGATGTCCCCCGGCTCGCAGTCGACCAGGTACCAGGCCCCGGTGCCCAGCTCCGCCTCCAGCTGCCCCGGCGACCAGCCCGCGTACCCGGCGAAGATCCGCAGGCCGCCGAGCTCACCGGCCAGCACCTCGGGCGGCGCCTCCAGGTCCACCAGGCCGATCGCCCCGTGCACCCGGCGCCAGCCGAGCGGCTCCACGGTCTCCGGCTCCCCCGGTGCCACCGCCAGGCCGAGCGCGGAGTCCAGCGCCACCGGGCCGCCCTGGAACACCACGGCGGGGTGCCCGACGAGGCCGCCCCAGCCGTCCAGCACGCTGCCCACCTCGACCGGCGTCGGCCGGTTGAGGACCACACCGAGCGCCCCCTCGGCGTCGTGGTCGAGGAGGAGCACCACCGCCCGGGCGAAGTTCGGATCGGTGAGCACGGGCGTAGCGACGAGCAATCGGCCGGTGTGCGACCGGCCTCCGTGCGTATGGGCCGCCGTCATGTCTCACATGATCCCGCAGAACCACCGGGGCCGGACACCTCGACGCGAAGCCGGCCGGCGAGGGCCCGCCACCCGCCGCGGACGGCGGCGCGAACACCCGTACGGACGCACCGGCGGGCGCGACACCCCCGGGCGGGAGCACCATCAGCGGGAGAGGCAGACGGGAACCACCGATACGCCTACTACCATCTACTGATGGTGGACGCCCTTATGCGGTGCCGACTCGGTCACGCCGGGGGCCCGAGCGCGCCCGTACGACCGGTCCACCGCCCGGCTCCCACCCGGAGCCGCACCCACTCCTCTGGCACCCCGGATTGCGAGAACGATGACCGACGACGTCCTGCTGGTCCACGGCGGAAACCCGCTCGAAGGCGAGATCCGCGTCCGCGGTGCGAAGAACCTGGTCCCCAAGGCCATGGTCGCCGCCCTCCTCGGGCAGGGCCCCAGCAGACTGCGCAACGTCCCGGACATCCGCGACGTCAAGGTGGTCCGCGGCCTGCTCCAGCTGCACGGGGTCACCGTGCGCACCGGTGACGAGGACGGCGAGCTGATCCTCGACCCCTCCCACGTGGAGAGTGCCAACGTCGCCGACATCGACGCGCACGCCGGCTCCTCGCGCATCCCGATCCTCTTCTGCGGCCCGCTGCTGCACCGCCTCGGCCACGCCTTCATCCCCGGCCTCGGCGGCTGCGACATCGGCGGCCGCCCGGTCGACTTCCACTTCGAGGTGCTGCGCCAGTTCGGCGCCAGCATCGAGAAGCACCCGCAGGGCACCTACCTGGTGGCCCCGCAGCGCCTGCGCGGCACCCGGATCGAGCTGCCCTACCCCTCGGTCGGCGCGACCGAGCAGGTGCTGCTCACCGCCGTCCTCTGCGAGGGCGTCACCGAGCTGCGCAACGCGGCCGTGGAGCCCGAGATCGTCGACCTCATCTGCGTGCTGCAGAAGATGGGCGCGATCATCACCATGGGCACCGACCGGACCATCCTGATCACCGGTGTGGACGAGCTCTCCGGCTACAACCACCGCGCCCTGCCGGACCGCCTGGAGTCCGCCTCCTGGGCCTGCGCGGCGCTGGCCACCAAGGGCGACATCTACGTCCGCGGCGCCCGCCAGCTGGAGATGATGACCTTCCTCAACACCTTCCGTAAGGTCGGTGGCGCCTTCGAGGTGGACGACGAGGGCATCCGGTTCTGGCACCCGGGCGGCGAGCTCAAGGCGATCGCCCTGGAGACCGACGTGCACCCCGGCTTCCAGACCGACTGGCAGCAGCCGCTGGTCGTCGCGCTGACCCAGGCGACCGGCCTGTCCATCGTGCACGAGACGGTGTACGAGTCGCGGCTGGGCTTCACCGGGGCGCTGAACCAGATGGGCGCGCACATCCAGCTCTACCGCGAGTGCCTGGGCGCCACCCCGTGCCGCTTCGGCGCCCGCAACTTCCTGCACTCCGCGGTCGTCTCCGGCCCGTCCAAGCTGATGGGCTCCGAGCTGGTCATCCCGGACCTGCGCGGCGGCTTCTCGTACCTGATCGCGGCGCTGGCGGCCGAGGGCACCTCGACCGTGCACGGCATCGACCTGATCAACCGCGGCTACGAGAACTTCATGGAGAAGCTGCGCGACCTGGGCGCCCACGTCGAGCTGCCCAACGAGCGGCTGGTCACCGCCTGACCCGGGGCCGGGTTCCCTTCGGGGAGCCCGGCCGCACGGCGAGAGGCCGGGCTCCCCGAAGGGAGCCCGGCCTCTCGGCGTTCAAGGGGTTGCTCAGGCGCCCTTGGCGGCTTCCTTGAGCTTGGAGCCCGCGCTCACCTTGGCGCTGTAGCCGGCCGCGATCTGGATCGGCTCACCGGTCTGCGGGTTGCGGGCGGTGCGGGCAGCGCGGTGGGTGCGCTCGAAGGTCAGGAAACCGGGGATGGTGACCTTCTCGTCGCCCTTGGCGACGACCTCGCCGACGATCTCGGCGAAGGCGGCCAGAACGGCGTCGGCGTCCTTGCGGGTCACCTCGGCGCGCTCGGACAGCGCGGCCACCAGCTCACTGCGGTTCATGTGTACTCCTGTGGTCTGTTCGCTTGCGGTGTGCGGGGGCCCATCGGTGCTCCCCTCCGGGGGCACCCGGACAGGCCGCAGGTCCGCACACAGTGCTCATTCAGGCAATGCGTGGTCGCAGGCCGGGTTCGCGCCCTGTGCCGCGGCCGGTGCCGTCGACGGCCCGTCTGCCTGCCTGGATACGAATCCTGCCCCGACCGGCCCCGAGAAAGCCAATCGGGCCCCGGCCGTGCCACCCGAACAAAGCCCGCCCGCCGGAGGTGTGACGCTCCGTCGGCTCCGGCGGACCGGGCGCGGGCGGCGGTCGGGACGACGCGCCGGAAGACCAGGGGGACGTTCCGTACTTGTCGGACACGCCTGCCCCGTGCAGGGCTACCGTACGCCCTAGGCCCGACAAGCCCAAACACGCCCCTCGCCCTTGTGTCGCAAGGGTTCGGGGCGGGCTTGGGCGGGTAAGGACGCTAATCGGTCATTTGACCGATCCGCGACACCTGTCGCGTACCGCCATCAGAGCTTGAAGACGGGGAAGGACGAGGTGTCGAGCGTGCCGACGATGCCCGGGGTCGGCCGGGACGGCGCCTGCTCCTCCTGGGGGCCGGCCAGGGCGGCGTCCCGGACGGCGGCGGCCACGGTCTTGGCGACGTCCTTGTGGAAGACGCTCGGGATGATGTAGTTGGCGTTCAGCTCGTCGTCCGCGACGGTGGTGGCCAGCGCGCGGGCGGCGGCGATCATCATCTCGGTGTTGACGGTCCGGCTCTGCGCGTCCAGCAGGCCGCGGAAGACACCCGGGAAGACCAGCACGTTGTTGATCTGGTTCGGGAAGTCGCTGCGGCCGGTGGCGACCACCGCGGCGGTCTGGCGGGCGATCGCCGGGTCGACCTCCGGGTCCGGGTTGGCCAGCGCGAAGACGATCGCGTCCTCGGCCATGGTGGCCAGGTCGTCGCCGTCCAGCACGTTCGGGGCCGAGACGCCGATGAAGACGTCGGCGCCCGCCACGGCCTCCTTGAGGCTGCCGGTGCGACCCGAGCGGTTGGTGTGCTCGGCGATCCAGCGCAGCGAGTCGTTGAGGTCCTCACGGCCCTGGTGGACCACGCCCAGCACGTCCGCGACGGTGGCGTGCTCGACGCCGGCCGCCAGCAGCAGCTTGAGGATCGCGGTGCCGGCGGCGCCGGCGCCCGACATCACCACCCGGATGTCGCCGATCTCCTTGCCGACCACCTTGAGCGCGTTGGTCAGCGCCGCCAGCACCACGATCGCGGTGCCGTGCTGGTCGTCGTGGAAGACCGGGATGTCCAGGGCCTCGCGCAGCCGGGCCTCGATCTCGAAGCAGCGCGGCGCGGAGATGTCCTCCAGGTTGATGCCGGCGAAGCCGGGGGCGATCGCCTTGACGATGGCCACGATCTCGTCGGTGTCCTGGGTGTCCAGGCAGATCGGCCAGGCGTCGATGCCGGCGAAGCGCTTGAACAGGGCCGCCTTGCCCTCCATCACCGGCAGCGCGGCCGCCGGGCCGATGTTGCCCAGGCCCAGCACCGCGGAGCCGTCGGTGACCACGGCGACGCTGTTGCGCTTGATGGTCAGGCGGCGGGCGTCCTCGGGGTTCTCGGCGATCGCCATGCAGACCCGGGCGACACCCGGGGTGTAGATCATGCTCAGGTCGTCACGGTTGCGGATCGGGAGCTTCGAGGACATCTCGATCTTGCCGCCGAGGTGCATCAGGAAGGTGCGGTCCGAGACCTTGCCGATCGACACGCCGTCGATGGTGCGGAGCTTCTCGACGATCTCCTCGCCATGCGCGACCGAGGACGCGGCCACCGTCACGTCGATCCGCAGGGCCTCCAGGCCGGAGGCGGTCACGTCGAGGCCGGTGACCGAGCCGCCGGAGGACTCGACCGCCGTGGTGATCGCACTGACGGCGTTGCCCCTGGCCGGGACCTCCAGCCGCACCGTGATCGAGTTGGAGACACTGGGCACCGTCGCCATCGACGTTTCCTTCTTCCGTCCGTCAGCTGCTTCAACAGAATGTTGAAGCCCTTCGCCTGCGCATGCTAGACCTCGATCGTCGCACCTACCAGGGCGAAGCCAGAAATAACGTTCATTGAGTGTGCGGACTCGACAACTTCTTGCCTCCCCGGGCAGATGCGTTACATTGGACGGGACACCGGCTCGATCCAAGCCCCCGGGCCCAACCTTCGTCCCTTCGAGGGACCACTTGCCGCGAGGCGAGCATGGCGGGTCGGTGTCATCAACGTCTGAAGGCCCCTCACCACCGGTGAGGGGCCTTCTTCGTGCCCGCGGCACGCGACGGTCGGTCAGCCGTGCAGCAGCGCCGGCACCCCGGCCGCGTCCGGCAGGTCGTCCGGACCGGAGAGCACCGTCAGCCGCTGGGTCGCCCGGGTGAGGGCCACGTAGAGCACCCGCAGACCGGCCTCCGACTCGCCGGCGATCCCGGTCGGGTCGGCCACCACGGTGGCGTCGTACTCCAGGCCCTTGGCCTCCAGGCTGCCCAGGGCCACCGCGCGGGCGCCCAGGCCCTCGATCCAGCCGGCCGCCTCGGCCCGCCGGTCCATCGGCACGACGACCGCCACGGTGCCGTCCACCTCCGCCAGCAGCCGCTCCAGCTCCGCCCGGGCCGCCGCGCCGAAGGCCCGGGGCGACGGATCGGTGACGGCCGCGAAGCGCGGCTCCACGCCGACGTGACGCACCGCGCTCGGCGAGGGCGTGCCCGGGGCCGCCAGCGCCAGCACCTTGGCCGCGACCTCGGCGATCTCCGCGGGGTTGCGGTAGTTCACGGTCAGCGTGAACCGCCGGCGCGGCTTGCCGGCTAGCACCTCGTCCAGCGCGGCCTGCGCCTCCTGCGGGAACGGCCAGGAGGACTGCGCCGGGTCGCCGACGATCGTCCAGGTGGCCATCCGGGCGCGGCGCCCGATCATCCGCCACTGCATCGGGGTGAGGTCCTGCGCCTCGTCCACGATGATGTGCGCGTACTCGGTGCGCTCCACCGGCACCTTCTCCCGCTGTCTGGAGCTGCGGTCGGCGAAGGTGGTGACCTCGTCCAGCCCGCTCAGCAGGTCCACCGCGTCCACCTCGCGGACCCTCGGGCGGGCCGCCTCGCCGAGCAGCACCTGGAGCTCGTCCACCAGCGCCACGTCGTGCGCCGACAGCGCGCCCTCGCCGCGCTCGGACAGGTGCCGCCAGGAGCCGGCCAGCACCCTGGCCTCCTCCGGGGTGACGGCGCGACGGGCGATCCGGTTGGTGTGCCGGCTCTGCTTCAGCGTGGCGAGCACCCGACGCGGGGTCAGCGCGGGCCACCAGGCGTCCAGGAAGTCCAGGAACGGCGCCTCGTCCGAGACGTAGTCGTCGAAGGACTCCTTCTCCTCCTGGCGCTGCTCCCGGGCGTAGTGGTCGGCGGGCCTGGGCAGGTGCCGGGTGAGCTCCTGCCAGAGGGCGTCCAGCAGCAGCCTGCGGGCGCGCGGGCGCAGCAGGTTCAGCGGGGTGCCGCCGGAGCCGATCACGTGGCCGCGGACGGCCTTCAGCCGGCCGGCGTCCAGCCGCAGCACCTCGCCGCGGGCGACCACCTTGAGCTCCTGCGGCGCGCCCAGCTCCAGGGCGCCCCTGGCGGCCCGGCGCAGCAGCTGCGTCATCCGGGCCGAGCCCTTGATCCGGGCCGCCTCCGGGGTGTCGTAGGTGCCCGCCTCGATGCCGTCCACCAGCGAGCCGACCGCGCGGACGGCGACCTGCCCCTCCTCGCCGAGCGAGGGCAGCACGCCCTCGGTGTAGGAGACCAGCAGCGGGGTCGGGGAGACCACCAGGATGCCCCCGGCGTAGCGGCGGCGGTCCTGGTAGAGCAGGAAGGCGGCGCGGTGCAGGGCGACGGCGGTCTTGCCGGTGCCGGGGCCGCCGGTGACCAGGGTGGCCCCGGCCGCGGCGGCGCGGATCACCTCGTCCTGCTCCTTCTGGATGGACGAGACGATGTCGCGCATCGAGTGGCTGCGGGCCCGGCCGAGCGAGGCCATCAGCGCGCCGTCGCCGACCACGGCCAGCTCGCGGCCGTCCAGGGTGGGGGTCAGGTCGGGGCGGAGCAGGTCGTCCTCGACCCCGATCACCCGGCGGCCCTTGGACCGGATCACCCGGCGGCGGACCACCCGGCCCGGCTCCAGCGGCGTGGCGCGGTAGAACGGCGCCGCCGCGGGCGCCCGCCAGTCGATCACCAGCGGGCCGTACTCGGCGTCCAGCACCCCGAGCCGGCCGATGTGCAGGGTCTCGGCGACGGCCGGGTCGGCCGGGTCGAGCGGGGTGTCCGAGGGGATGCCGTGCTCCTCCGGCGCGTCGGCCTGCTGGAGGTCGATCCGGCCGAAGAGGAAGTCCTCGAATTCGTTGTTGAGCCGCTGGAGGTGCGCGCCGGCTCGGTACACCTGGGCGTCGCGCTCGGCGAGCGCGCCGGGGGTGCCGACCTGCACGCGCTTGGCGGCGTCCTCCAGGATGTACTCGGCCTCGGCGAGCTTCTCCTCCAGGCGGTGGTAGACCGTGTCGAGGTGACGCTGTTCCCCGGCGATCTCGCGCTCGCGGACGGTCTCGGAATCGGTGACGGCGGTGGTGTCCGTGTTGCTCTGCATGGCCTCGGTGGTTGCGGCGGAGTACTGGGTGGAGCCGGTCTCGCCCAAGAAGCCCCCTGACGTACGTCCTGCGATGGATGGGGTCCGGCCCGGCGAAACGAGCGGACGGAAAATCCTACGCCCCCACCCCTCCCCCGCGCCGCACCAGGGCCGGAATGTGGCGCGGGAGGCTCCGGACGGGGCCCGGGACGCACGAAGGCCGCCCCCCGCTGAGCGGTGGGCGGCCTTCGATCTTCAAACATGGGGTGGTGGAGATGCCGGGAATCGAACCCGGGTCCAGTGGAGTGGATTCAGGACTTCTCCGAGCGCAGTCCGCTGTGATTTTCTCGGCCCTGGCGGTCACGCGGACAAGCCGCCAACAGGCCCAGCTGCTGTTTGATTTCCCCTCCACCCCCGCAGCCCGGGTGGACGGTTGAGTTCCCTAGATTATGCCAGGGTCCGGGTCGGGAACTCCCCGGTCTGACACCCAAGCGCTATCGGTGCTATTTAGGCAGCGAGAGCGAACTGCTGGGAATCGCGCTTAGAGTTGGCGATTATTTGTTTGCGACAGATGGTTAACGAGATCATTGCCGCGTTCCTCGGCTCGCTTCTCCTGTTTCGACTTCCCCTGTCGAAACCGATCATCCCCATGTTTTGTTGAGAAACAACTCGGACGGCGAACCGTCCGTGGTGCTGGCGCCATACTACGCGAGGCGGCCTGCGAGGGTCCAGCGGATTAACTCCGACGTGGCCGCCGGGTCACTGCTGGCGCCGCCGGGCGGCGGCCACGGCGCGGGCCGTCTCGCGGGTGTCCTGCTTCTCCCGCAGCGTCTGGCGCTTGTCGTACAGCTTCTTGCCGACGGCGAGTGCCAGTTCGAGCTTCACCCGGCCGTCCTTGAAGTACAGCGAGAGCGGGATCAGGGTGTGGCCCGCGTCCCGGACCTTCGCCTCGATCTTGTGGATCTCCAGCCGGTGCAGCAGCAGCTTGCGCTTGCGCCGCGCGGCGTGGTTGGTCCACGTCCCCTGGGTGTACTCGGGGATGAAGACGTTGTCGATCCAGGCCTCGTGGTTCTGGATGTAGGCATAGCCGTCGACCAGGTTGGCCCGCCCCTCGCGCAGTGACTTGACCTCGGTGCCGGTGAGCACGAGACCGCACTCGTAGGTGTCGAGGATGGTGTACTCGTGTCGCGCCTTCTTGTTCTGCGCGATCAGCTTGTGTCCGGTTTCCTTTGCCATAGCGCCGCCATTCTCGCACCTCGACGCGGTGGCGGGCAGCTCCTTTACCCGCGGTGCCTCAGGTCCGGGTGCCGAGGCCGGCGAGCACCCGCAGGGCCAGCGCGCCGGCGTCCTCGGTGCCGGACGCGGGCACGTCGGGCACCAGGCCGACGCCCTCCGGGGAGCGGCCGGCGGGGGTGTAGTAGCGCCCGACGGTCAGCTCCAGCACCGCGCCGTCGGCCAGCCGGCTGGGCTGCTGGACGGTGCCCTTGCCGAAGGTCCGGCCGCCCACCACGACGGCCCGGCTGCGGTCCTGGAGGGCGCCGGTGAGCAGCTCGGCGGCGCTCATGGTGCCGCCGTCCACCAGCACCACCAGCGGGGTGCGCTGGTCGCCGCCGGGCGGGGCGGTCAGCTCGCGCGTCCCGCCGCGCTCCTGGTAGGAGCCGACCGGGCCGCCGTCCAGGAAGACCGCGGCGGTGCCGGCGGCCTCCTCGACCAGCCCGCCGGAGTTCCCCCGCAGGTCGAGCACCACCCCGTGGGCGCCGTGCACGGCGGCGCGCACCTGCTCGGCGACGCCGCTGGTGAAGGCCCGCACGGTGATCCGCACGACCCCCTTGTCCAGCCGCTCCACCGCGACCTGCTGACTGTCCAGCAGGGCCCGGCGCAGCCGGACCTCGCGGACCTCGCCCTCGCCGCGCCGGACGGTCAGGGTCACCTCGGAGCCGGCCTGGCGCTCGCCCTCGCGGCCGCGCAGCCGGGCGACCACCTCGGTGACCGGCAGCCGGTCGGCCTGGTCCGCGTCGATCGTCAGCAGCCGGTCGCCCACCGCGATCCCGGCGGCGGCGGCCGGACCGGCCGGCAGCACCTGGGAGACGGTGGTGACGCCGTCCTGGCCGCGGCCGACCGAGAGGCCCACGCCGAGGTAGCGGCCGTCCAGGCCCTGGCTGAACTCGGCGTACTCCCGCGCGCTGTAGTAGGCGCCCCAGCGGTCGCCGGTGGCGCCGATCAGGTGCTCGGCCTGCTGCTCGGAGAGGGCCGCGCCGGCCGGGTCCTGGCCGGCCCCGACCGTGGCGACGGCGGCCGGGGCCGCGTCGCCGGAGGGGCGCGGGTGCGGCGCGGCCGGGTCGCCCCAGGCACCGGTCGCGGCCCCGGCCAGCAGCACGGCGCCGAACACCAGGCTGAGGGTGACCACCTGACGTGCTCTGCGCGGAGTTTCTGGCATGGCATCGGAGTGTAGGCGCAGCGTGCGGGGCGGTGGGCCGGATCGGCCGACGGCGAAACCCCGACGGCCCCGGACGGCGCAGTGCCGTCCGGGGCCGTCGGGGCCGTGCGGGGTCAGACCTTGAGGTACTTGCGCAGGGTGAAGAACGCCGCGATGCCGGCCATGCCCATCCCGACCACCACCAGCAGCGGTATCACCGCCAGCACCGAACCGAGCCCGATGAAGTGGATGAACTGCACCCGCTCGGCCAGCCAGCTGTGGACGAAGAAGTGCCCGCCGAGCAGCAGTCCGGAGGCCATCACCGCGCCGAGCAGCGCGGCGAACGCCGCCTCGGCGATGAAGGGCATCTGGACGTAGAAGTTCGAGGCACCGACCAGGCGCATGATGCCGGTCTCGCGCCGCCTGCTGAACGCCGACACCCGGACGGTGTTCACGATCAGCAGCAACGCGACGAAGAGCATCAGCACCATGATCACGAAGGCCGCGGTCTGGAGGCCGTTCAGCAGGCCGAACAGGTTCTCCAGGATCTTGCGCTGGTCCTCGACCGACTTCACCCCGGGCTTGCCCGCGAAGGCGCTCTGGATGACGTCGTACTTGGTCGGGTCGTTCAGCTTCACCCGCCAGGACTGCGGGATGGCCTCCGGGCCGAGGACGGAGATGAGCGGGTTGTCCGGGTTCATCTCCTTCCAGTGCTTGTAGGCCTCGGCGGAGTCCTCGAACACGGAGGACTGGACGACCGAGTCCATCTTGTCGAGCTGGGTCTTGATGTCGGCGATCTGCTGGTCGGTGGCCGCACCCGCCTGGCACTGCGGCGAGTTGCGGGCATCCGCCTTGGTGCAGAAGTAGATGCTCACCTCGACCTTGTCGTACCAGTACCCCTTCATGGAGTTCACCTGGTCACGAACCAGCAGGGAGGCACCGGCGAGGGCGAGGGAGAGCGCGACACTGACGACCACCGCGATGGTCATCGTCAGGTTGCGGCGGAGACCCACACCGATCTCCGACAGGACGAACTGGGCGCGCATGCGGGTAACAACTCCAGGGTCGGTTGCTGGTCGGGCGAGACGGGCCGGCGGCCTACGGGATCAGTGCTGGTACCCGTAGACGCCGCGGGCCTGGTCGCGGACCAGCAGCCCCTTGTCGAGTTCGATGACGCGCTTGCGCATCTGGTCGACGATGGCCTGGTCGTGCGTGGCCATCAGCACCGTGGTGCCGGTGCGGTTGATCCGGTCCAGCAGCTTCATGATGCCGACCGAGTTCTGCGGGTCGAGGTTGCCGGTGGGCTCGTCCGCGATCAGCAGCATCGGGCGGTTCACGAACGCCCGGGCGATCGCCACGCGCTGCTGCTCACCACCGGAGAGCTCGCCCGGCATGCGGTCCTCCTTGCCGCCGAGGCCGACCAGGTCCAGCACCTCGGGCACCACCTTGTTGATGGCGCTCTTGGGCTTGCCGATCACTTCGAGGGCGAAGGCCACGTTCTGCGCGACCGTCTTGTTGGGCAGCAGGCGGAAGTCCTGGAAGACGGTGCCCAGCTGGCGGCGCATGTGCGGCACCTTCCAGTTGGACAGCTTGCCCAGGTCCTTGCCCATCACGTGCACCTCGCCGGTGCTGGGGCGCTCCTCGCGCAGGCACAGGCGCAGGAAGGTGGACTTGCCCGAGCCGGACGAACCGACCAGGAAGACGAACTCACCCTTCTCGATCTCCAGCGAGACGTTGTCCAGGGCGGGACGGTTCTGCTTGGGATAGGTCTTGGAGACGTTGTCGAATCTGATCACGGCTGCATCACGGAGGCCATCCTAGGCGGCGCCAGTCCTCGGTCGGTCCACCCCGGGCGCCCGGCCCGGGGGCGGGCGGCGGGAGCGGAAAGGGCCGCTCCCGGCTTGGGACCATACGCGAACCGGCGTCCGGCTCGCAGGGCCGGTCCGGGACGGAAACCTCATCTTGGGAGACAATGTCCGGTTATGCCCGGAAAATTTGGAGGCATCTCACAGCCCGGGGGCCGGAACGGTCGGAACCTGGCAGAGTGGAGGTGGTGGCCGAGGTCGGCCACTCCCCCGCACAGGGCAAGAACAGGAACCAAAGCCCCGTCCGGTGCGTTGGCAGTAGCAGCGAGGAGGAGATCGCATGACCTGCGACCATCTGGTGTGCGCCAACTGCAACGGCCGCGTGAGCGATGGCCGCTGCCCCGTGTGCCGCGCCAACCGGGCCCGGCTGCAGGAGCAGCAGGGTCCGTTCGCCGCGCTCTCCCCCGTGATGCTGCTGGCCCTGCTGGCCGGGCTGATCGCGGTGGCACTGATCGCCCGGCAGGCGCTGGCCTGAGCCACGACGGACAGCCGGAAGGCCCCCGACGGATCCTTGGTTTCAAGATCTCCGTCGGGGGCCTTCCGTCGTTCACGCTCAGTTCGCGGCGGTCTCGCGCTGCTTGCGCCAGCGGATGCCGGCCTCGATGAAGCCGTCGATGTCGCCGTCCAGCACGCCCTGCGGGTTGCCGACCTCGTACTCGGTGCGGACGTCCTTCACCATCTGGTACGGGTGCAGCACGTAGGAGCGCATCTGGTTGCCCCAGGAGCTGCCGCTGTCCTTCAGCGCGTCCATGGCCGCCCGCTCCTCCTGGCGCCGCCGCTCCAGCAGCTTGGCCTGGAGGACGTTCATCGCGGACGCCTTGTTCTGGATCTGCGAGCGCTCGTTCTGGCAGGAGACCACGACGCCGGTCGGGAGGTGCGTGATGCGCACCGCCGAGTCGGTGGTGTTGACGCCCTGGCCGCCGGGGCCGGACGCGCGGTAGACGTCGATCCGCAGCTCGGACTCGTCGATGTCGACGTGGTCGGACTGCTCGACGACGGGGAGCACCTCGACACCGGCGAACGAGGTCTGCCGGCGGCCCTGGTTGTCGAAGGGCGAGATGCGGACCAGGCGGTGGGTGCCCTGCTCGACCGAGAGGGTGCCGTAGGCGTAGGGCGCCTTGACGGTGAAGGTCGCGGACTTGATGCCGGCCTCCTCCGCGTACGAGGTGTCGTACACCTCGGTGGGGTACCCGTGCCGCTCGGCCCAGCGCAGGTACATCCGCATCAGCTGCTCGGCGAAGTCGGCGGCGTCCACGCCACCGGCCTCGGCGCGGATGTTGATCAGCGCCTCGCGGGCGTCGTACTCGCCGGACAGGAGGGTGCGGACCTCCAGCTCCTCGACCGCCTTCATGACGACCCCGAGTTCCTGCTCGGCCTCGACGCGGGTGTCCGCGTCGTCCTCGGCCTCGGCGAGCTCGAACAGGACGCCCAGGTCGTCGATGCGGCTGCGCAGGCCTTCGACGCGGCGCAGTTCACCCTGGAGGAAGGAGAGCCGGCTGGTCACCTTCTGCGCGTTCGCGAGGTCGTCCCACAGGTCGGGGGCGGCTGCCTCCTCCTCCAGACGCGCGATGTCGGCCCGGATCTTGTCCAGGTCGAGGACTGCCTCGATCGACCCCATGGTCGTGTCGAGGTTCTTGAGCTCTTCGGAAGGATCGACGGCTGCCACGCACCCAGGGTAATGGTTCCGGGGGGGCACCTGGCGACACCGGGGTCGCCGGGCCTCCTACGGGGCCCGCGGCGGCGCGGAGTGGACGGCCGGGCGGGGCGCCTGCCCGCCCTCCGGCGCGGTGGCGGCGAAGGCGGTCCAGGCGGCGGCCGCACCGGCCAGCAGCAGCACGGTGGCCAGCAGGACGGCCAGCAGCCGGCGGCGGCGCAGCAGGGCCTGGCGGTCCCGGCGGTGGGCGGCGCCCGGGGCGGTGCGCTGCGCCCGGGACTCGGCGGCGTAGGAGGCCAGCTCCTGCGCGGAGGGGCGGCGCAGGCTGGTGTGGGTGTCCCGGGTGGAGTCGGGGGCGACCCCGGGCACCAGCGGGACGGCCGGGCCGCGGCGGCGCTTGTGGGCGCCGGGGGCGGCGTCCACCTCGGCGTACACCGCCTCGCCGGGGGTCAGCTGCTCCTCGGCCGGGGTCCGGCCCTGCTGCGGGACGGCGAGCACCGGCAGTCCGGCCAGCGCGGGCAGCTGCTCGCGGAGCCGGGTGGCCAGCTCGGCGGCGCGCAGCCGGGAGGCCGGGGCCTTGGCCAGGCACTCGGCGATGATCCGCCAGAGGCCGTCGGGCAGACCGGGGACGGGCGGCACCTGCTCGGTGACGTGGCGGCGCAGCACGGCGCCGGTGTGGCCGCCGCCGAACGGGGTGGAGCCGGCCAGCAGCTCGTAGAGCACGGTGGCGAGCGCGTAGATGTCGACGGCGGCGCGCGGCTCCAGGCCCTCGATGATCTCGGGGGCGAGGTAGTCGGGGGTGCCGATGATCCGGGTGGCGCGGGTCCGGCGCGGGGCGTCGACCAGGCGGGCCACGCCGAAGTCGGTCAGCTTGGCGCGCGGGGCGCCGCCGGGGCCGGGCGCGGCGGCGAGGTCGAGCAGGACGTTCTCCGGCTTGACGTCGCGGTGGACGATGCCGGCGGCGTGCGCGGCGGCCAGGCCGTCGGCGACGTCGGCGATGACCGAGACGGCGGTCTGCGGGGCGAGCGCGCCGTCGCGCTCCAGCCGGGAGCGCAGGTCGGTGCCCTGGACCAGCTCCATCACGAGGGCGAGGTCGCTGCCGTCGACCACCATGTCGCGCACGCCGACCACCCGGGGGTGGTCGAGGCTGGTCAGCGCGGCGCGCTCCTGGACGAAGCGGCCGACCAGGACCTGGTCGGCGGCGAGGTCCTCGCGCAGCAGCTTGACCGCGACCGGGCCGTCCGGGCCCTCACCGAGCCAGACCGTCCCGGCGGAACCCCGGCCGATCACCTGGTGGACGGTGTAGCGGCTGCCGATCTTGCGTGCCAATGCTGCTCCGTGGGCGGCGGGAGCGCGCGGGGGAGGGTCCGGTGCGCTCGGTGGGGCGGGACAACAGCGACCAACCTACGCGCCCGAACGCCCTTCGCGGGCCGCCTGAGGGCGCTCGGCGGGCACTGACGGGCGAGAAATCTCGTGGATTGTCGATAAAGCGTCAATGTTGCCGCCGGGCCCGGCCCCTGGCGCGGCCCCGGGCCCCCGCGGTCAGTTCTTGGAGCTGCCGACGATATTGCTCACCCAGTCGCTCGCACGGCTGAACCAGTCCTGGACGTCGGCCCAGTACTGCGGGAGCGGTGTGAAGTTCCACAGCGCCACCGCCGCCACGGCCAGCACCAGCAGCACCATCAGACAGCCCTTGAGGCAGCCGAGGCCCGGGATCCGCACCGGGTTGGCGCTGCGGCGGCGCGGTTCGCGCGGTTCGCGCGGCGGACGCTGCTGCGGCGGCGGAGCCTGCGGGGGCTGCTGCTGCGGCTGGCGGTACTGGGGCTGCTGGGGCTGCTGCGGCTGCTGGTACTGCTGGGGCTGGCGCTGCTGCTGCTGGTAGTGCTGCGGAGGCGGCGGCGGGGCGTCGCGCGGCGAAACCCCCTGGTCGGGCGGGGGTTCCCGGGTCCATGCC
>NZ_JBHWUI010000105.1:0-30577 GCF_042737525.1 Kitasatospora sp. NPDC059973
CGGCGGGGGCGGCCGGGGTGTCGGCGAGGGCGGCGCGGATCCGGTCGGCGAGTTCCGCGCGAGCGGCCACCGGCACGATCACCGGCTCGACGCGCCCGCGCAGGCTCGCGACCACCTCCGCCGCCCACGGCCGGTCGCCGTCCCCCTCCGGGACGACGACCAGCCAGCGGCCGGGCGCGCCGGCGGGGGCGGTCGGGTCGGCCAGGGCAGCCAGGTCCGCCAGGTCGGCCTCGGGCAGCCGCTGCCAGCGTGTGCGGTACTGCCAGTCGGCCGCCTGCTCGCCGGCCTGCCGCGAGTGGTGCCAGGCCGACAGCGCGGGCAGCGCCCGGCTCAGTGGCACGTCGCCCGTCAACTCCAGTGCGGCGGTGAGCCCTTCGAGGTCGCCCTGGTCCACCAGCCGCCAGAACTCCGGGTCGGTCCGCCCGGCCGGGCCGGCCGGGTCGGCGCCCTCCTCGTGCGACAGCCAGTACCGGTCGGACCGGAACGTGTACGTCGGCAGGTCCACCCGCCGGGGGCTGCCGTCGGTCCCGGCCGAGACCACCCCGGCCCAGTCGACCGGGACGCCGGCCGTGAACAGGGCCGCGGCGGCGGCCAGCGCGGCGCCGCGCTCCGGGCGGTCCCGGCGCAGCAGCGGCACGGCCAGCGGGACGCCCGGCAGCTCGCCGGCCGGGCCGGCCGCGGCGGCCCGGACCGCCGAGGCGCACTCCGCGACCAGCGCCGACAGCACCCCGTCCGGGCCCGCCTCCAGGCAGGTGTCGAACCCGTCCGCGAGCAGGGTGGCCGTCACGTCCGCGAAGCGCACCGGCGCGCAGATCTGGTCCACCCAGTAGGCCGCCGAGCCCCAGGACGGCCCGTCACTCCACCGGCCGGTCACCGCGGCGACCCCGGGCAGCTCGGGCGACCGGGTGGTCACCCCCGCCAGCACCTCGCCGAACGCGTCGAGCATCGGCCGCATCAGCGGCGAGTGGAAGGCATGGCTCACCGTGAGCGCCTTGACCCGGCAGCCCGCCGCGCGGGCCACCCGGCCGACCCCCTCGACCGCGTCCGCCCGGCCGGAGACCACCACCGAGGTCGGGCCGTTGACCGCGGCGACCGCCAGCTGCCCCGGGGTCCGGGCCTCCTGCTCGGCCACCCAGCCGAGCACCCGGTCCGGCTCGGCCTGCACCGCGAGCATCGCGCCACCGGTCGGCAGCGCCTGCATCAGCCGGCCGCGGGCCGCCACCACCGCACAGGCGTCGGGGAGCGACCAGACGCCCGCGACGTACGCGGCCGTCAGCTCGCCGATCGAGTGGCCGGCCACGGCCGCCGGCCGGATGCCCCACGACCGGGCGAGCCGGACCAGCGCGACCTGGAGGGCGAACAGCGCGGGCTGGGCCAGATCGGTCCGGTCCAGCGACCGGCCGTCGGCGGCGACCCCGGTGGCCATCGCCTCCCGCAGCGGGACGCCCAGCAGCGGGTCGAACGCGGCGCACACCTCGTCGAGCGCCGCCGCGAACACCGGGAACGCCTCGGCCGCCCCGGTGCCCATCCCGGCCCGCTGGGCGCCCTGGCCGGTGAACAGGAACGCCACCCCGCGGCCCGTCCCGGCCGCGCCCTCGGCCCGCACGACGGCGGGGTGGGCCGTGCCGGCCGCGAGGGCCCGCAGGCCGTCGAGCAACTCCTGCGGGCTGTCGCCCAGCACCACGGCCCGGTCCTCCAGCGCCGGGCGGGTGGTGGCCAGCGACCACGCGACGTCGACCGGTCCGGGCGCGGACCCGGCGGTCAGGGACCCGGCGGTCAGGAAGTCGGCGAGCCGGGCCGCCTGGGTGCGCAGCGCCTCGGGACCGCGCCCGGACACCACCCACGGCAGCGTGCCGCGCGCCACCGCCCCGTCGGCCGGTTCCCCGGTCGGCCCCTCGGCCGGCTCCTCGGCCGGCTCCTCGACCGCCGGGGCCTGCTCCAGCACCAGGTGCGCGTTGGTGCCGCTGATCCCGAACGCCGACACCGCCGCCCGGCGCGGCCGCCCGGTCTCCGGCCACGCCACCGGCTCGGCCAGCAGCGACACCGCGCCGGAGGCCCAGTCCACGTGCGGGGACGGCGCGTCCACGTGCAGCGTCCGGGGCAGCACCCCGTGCCGCATCGCCATGACCGCCTTGATCACCCCGGCGACCCCGGCGGCGGCCTGGGTGTGTCCGATGTTCGACTTCACCGAGCCCAGGTACAGCGGCGGGCCGTCCGGGCGGTCCCGGCCGTAGGTGTCCAGCAGCGCCTCCGCCTCGATCGGGTCGCCGAGCCGGGTGCCGGTGCCGTGCGCCTCCACCACGTCCACGTCCTGCGTGGTCAGCCGCGCGTCGGCCAGGGCCCGGCGGATCACCCGGCGCTGGGACGGCCCGTTCGGCGCGGTCAGCCCGTTGCTGGCGCCGTCCTGGTTCACCGCGCTGCCGCGCAGCACCGCGAGCACCCGGTGGCCGTTGCGCCGTGCCTCGGACAGCCGCTCCAGCAGCACCAGGCCGACGCCCTCGGACCAGCCCGTCCCGTCGGCCGCCGCCGCGAACGACTTGCAGCGGCCGTCGGCGGACAGCCCGCGCTGGCGGGAGAACTCCATGAACAGCGTCGGCGTCGACATCACCGTCACGCCGCCCGCCATGGCCAGCGAGCACTCGCCGGCCCGCAGGGCCCGGGCGGCCAGGTGGATCGCCACCAGCGACGAGGAGCAGGCCGTGTCGACGGTGACCGCCGGGCCCACCAGCCCCATCGCGTAGGAGATCCGGCCGGAGACGACGCTGTCGGCGCTGCCGCTGATCAGGTAACCCGCCACCTCCTCGGGCACCGTGCTCTGCCGCAGCGCGTAGTTCTGGTACATCGCCCCGACGAACACCCCGGTGTCGCTGCCGCGCAGGGTCAGCGGGTCGATCCCGGCGCCCTCCGCGACGGTCCACGCGGTCTCCAGCAGCTGCCGCTGCTGGGGGTCCATGGCGAGCGCCTCGCGCGGCGAGATGTCGAAGAACCCGGCGTCGAACTCCGGTGCGCCGTACAGGAATCCGCCCGCCCGCGCATAGGTGGTGCCCGGGTGGTCCGGGTCCGGGTGGTAGAGGTCGGCCGGCCAGCCCCGGTCGGTCGGGAACTCCGACATCGCGTCGCGCCCGTCCGCCACCAGCCGCCAGAGGTCCTCCGGCGACCGGACCCCGCCGGGGTAGCGGCAGGCCATGCCGACGATCGCGATCGGCTCGTGCTCGCGGTCCTCCAGCTCGCGCACCCGCTGGCGCGACCGCTTGAGGTCGGCGGTCACCCGTCGCAGATACTCGACGACCTTGTCCTGCTCCGACACCTGTCGTTCCCTTCCGTGCTGCGTCGTGTGCGGGTCGTTCCCCGGGCCGGCGACCGGGACGGTCACTGGCCCGGGCGCCGCTTCGGCCGCCGGGTCGGCCGTTGGTCCGATCACCGGCACGGTCACCGGACCGGTCACCGGACCGGTCACTTGTCCCGTCACTGGGGGTCGAGTTCGGCGTCGATGATGTCGAAGAGCTCGTCCACCGAGACGCTGGCGATCCGCTCCGAGTCCGCCGCCTCCTCGGGGCGGGCCATCGAGTCCCGCCACCGGGCGAGCAGCGTCTCCAGCCTGGTCGCGACCGCCCGGCCGTCCAGGTCCGTCACCGAGGTGGCGGCCAGCGCCGCCTCCAGCCGGTCCAGCTCCTCGCCGACGCTCGCCACCGGGTGGTCCTCCCGCGTACCGGGCAGCACCAGGCGCTCGGCCAGGTGGGCGGCGATCGCCGCGGCCGTCGGGTGGTCGAAGACCAGCGCCGTGGGCAGCCGCAGCCCGGTCAGCAGGCCGAGCCGGTTGCGCAGTTCGACCGCGGTCAGCGAGTCGAACCCCAGCTCCGAGAGGACCCGGTCCGGCTGGACGCGCTGGGTGCCGTCGTGACCGAGCACGGTCGCGATCGCCTCCCGCACGGCGTCCAGCAGGATCCGGTCGCGCTCCGCCGCGCCGGCCGCGGCGAGCCGGTCCAGCAGCGCCCCGGAGCGGCCGGCCGAGGCCTGCCGACGGCCGGACGGGCCCCGGACCAGACCGTGCAGCACCGACGGCAGGGCCGACCCCTGCGCACGCAGCGCGCCCACGTCCCAGCGGACCGCCGCCAGCAGCGGCTCACCGGTGCCGACGGCCTCGTCGAACAGCGCCATGCCGTCCCGCGCGGTCAGCGGCACCAGCCCGCCCCGGGCCAGCCGGCGCAGGTCCACCTCCGAGAGGTGCCCGGTCATCGCGCTGGCGTCGGCCCACAGGCCCCACGCCAGCGAGGTCGCGGGCAGGCCGAGCCCGGCCCGGTGGGCGGCGAGCGCGTCCAGGAAGGCGTTGGCCGCCGCGTAGTTGGCCTGGCCGACGCCGCCCAGCACACCGCTGGCCGAGGAGTACAGCACGAAGGCCGAGAGGTCCAGCCCGCGGGTCAGCTCGTGCAGGTGCCAGGCCGCGTCCACCTTCGGGCGCAGCACCCCGGCCGCCTGTTCGGCGGTCATCGACGTGATCAGGCTGTCGTCCAGCACGCCCGCCGTGTGGACGACGGCCGTGAGCGGGTGCGCCGCCGGGATCGCGGCCAGCAGCCCGGCCAGCGCGTCACGGTCGGCGGCGTCGCAGGCCGTGAGGACGACCTCCGCCCCCAGCCCGGTCAGCTCGGCCCGCAGCTCCTCGGCGCCCTCGGCCCGCGGACCGCTCCGGCTGATCAGCAGCAGCCGGCGGGCCCCGTGGGCCGTCACCAGATGACGGGCCACCAGGCGGCCCAGCACGCCGGTGGCGCCGGTGACCAGCACCGTGCCCGCCGGGTCCAGGGCCGGGAACGCCCGGTCCGGGGCCTGTTCGGCCTGTTCGGCCCGGACCGCCGGGGTCAGCCGGGGCACCAGCGGCGCGCCGTCCCGGACGGCCACCTCCGTCTCCGCCCCGAGCGGGACCGCGGCCAGCGCGGCCGTGTCCGCCGCCCGGTCCAGGTCCGCGTCCAGCAGCCCGAACCGGCCCGGGTGCTCCGACCGCGCGGAGCGGACCAGCCCCCAGACCGCGGCGGCCACCGGATCGCCGCCGTCGGTCGCCCCGGCGCAGACGAACACCAGCCGGGACTCGGCGAACCGCTCGTCGGCCAGCCACTCCTGGACGAGCGCCAGCGCCTCCCGGACCGCCGTGTGGGCGGCGGCCGGTACGTCCCCGGCGGGCGCCGCCACCCGGACCAGCACCACCGGCGGCACTGCCGTGCCGGTGTCGACCGCGGCGGCCAGCGCACCGAGACCGGCGAACGCGCGGATGCCCTCCGGGCCGCCGGGCCGGTCGCCGAGGACCGCCCAGTCGGCACGGTCCACCGGCGCCGCGGTGGCGGCCGGCTGCCACTCCAGCCGGAACAGGGCGTCCGGCTCGCCGCGCCGCCCGGCGGACGGCGCCGGCGCGAGCCGCACCGAACCGGCCGAGGCGACCACCATGCCGTCGTGGCCCGTCAGGACCACGGAGACGGTGTCCGCGTCCGTGTCCTGGTGCGACTCCGTCGCCCCCGTCGCCCCCGCGCGGCCGATCACGGCCCGGACGGCGGTGGCCCCGGCGGCGTGCACCTGCACCTCCGTCCAGGACACCGGCACCAGCGGCCCCGACGCGTCCCGGGCGGCGGTCCACGCCCGGACCGCCGCGTCGAACAGCGCCGGGTGCAGGACGAACGCCCCCGGTTCGGCCAGTTCGACCTCGGCCCACACCCGGGCCTCCTCCTGCCAGACCCGCCGCGGCCCCGGGAACGCCGGTCCGTACGCGATGCCCTGGTCGGCGATCCGCTCGGCCACCGTGTCGGCGGCGAGCTCCGTGCCCGGCCGCCAGACCACCGGAGCGACCGGCTCCCGCTCGGCACCGACGGCGGCCGTCAGATGGACGGTCCATTCCTCTCCGTCGCCCGCCTCGGGGCACGACCGCACGACGACCGACCGCAGGCCGGCGCCGTCCGCCGCCCCGACGACCACCTGGACCCGGACCGCGCCCTGCTCCGGCAGGGCGAGCGGCACCGTCGCCGTCGCCTCCGCCACCCGGGGCGCGCCTGCCCGGTCACCGGCGGCGATCACCAGGTCGAGCAGCAGCGAACCGGGGAGCACGACCACCCCGTCGATCGCGTGGTCGGCGAGCCAGGGGTGGGTGGCGAGGGAGATCCGCCCGGTCAGCAGCGCTCCGCCGTCCGGGAGTTCGGCCGAGGCGGCGAGCAGCGGGTGCCCGGTGTCGGACAGCCCCGCCGAGGACACATCGCCCCCGGCCGCCGGCTCCAGCCAGTAGCGCTCGCGCTGGAAGGCGTACGTCGGCAGCTCGACCAGGCGCGGGTCGTGGCCCGCGAACAGCGCCGCCCAGTCGACGTCCGTACCGTGGACGAAGGCGTGCGCGAGGGCCGTCACCGTCTGGCGTGCCTCCGGCCGGTCGGCGCGCAGCGTGGGCGCGGCAGCGTCGACGAGGGCGGAGAGCACACCGTCCGGGCCGAGTTCGACCCAGGCGCCCACACCGGCCGCCTCGACCGCGTCGGCGAAGCGGACCGTGCGGGACACGTGGTCCACCCAGTAGGCGGGGTCGCACCACTCGCCGTCGACCGGGAGGCCGGTGACGGTCGAGACCGCCGCAAGGCGCGGCGGGTGGAAGGTCAGACCCGACACCACCGCACGGAAGTCCTCCAGCATCGGGGCCATCAGCGGGGAGTGGAACGCGTGGCTGACATCGAGCCGCTTGGTGCGGCGGCCCGGCAGGGCCTCGACGACCTCGCGAACCGCGTCCTCCGCACCCGAAACCACCACCGAAGTAGCCGAGTTGACCGCCGCGACACCCACCTCCGCGAGCCCGGTGAGCAGCGGGAGGACCTCCTCCTCGGCCGCCTCCACCGCGACCATCGCCCCACCGGCGGGCAGCGCGTCCATCAACCGGGCCCGCGCCGACACCAGCGCACCCGCGTCCACCAGATCCAGGACCCCGGCCACATGCGCCGCCGCGATCTCACCCACCGAATGCCCCACCAGCACGCGCGGAGTGACACCCCAGGAGGCGAGCAGCCGGAACAGTGCCACCTCCAGCGCGAACAGCGCCGGCTGCGCCAACCCGGTGCGGCCCAGGCCCTCACCCGAGGCGACGACCTCGGCCACCGGCGCGTCGAGCACCGCACACACCTCGTCGAACGCCTCCCGGAACACCGGGAACGCCTCGTACAATTCCCGCCCCATGCCTACCCGCTGACCACCCTGGCCCGCGAACAGGAACCCCACACCGGTCCGCACCGCGCCCGGCGAGGACAACACCGGCTCGGCCGCGACGAGTTCGGAGCCATCGGCGCCCAGCAGCACCGCCCGGTGCTCGAACACCGCCCGCGACGACACCAACGAGAAGCCCACGTCCACCGGATCGACGTCACCCGAGGACGCCAGCTCCGCCACCCGGGCCAGCTGCCCGCCCAGCGCCTCCGCCGACCGCGCCGACACGACCCACGGCACCACCGGCATCGCCGCCCGGTCACCGCCCACGGCGACCGCCGCCGGATCCCCCTCTTCGAGGATCACATGCGCGTTGGTGCCACTGATCCCGAACGAGGAGACACCGGCGCGACGCGGCCGGTCACCCGGGAACCACTCCCGGGCCTCATCCAGCAACTCCACCGCCCCGGCCGACCAGTCGACGTAGGGGCTGGGCTCGTCCAGGTGGAGCGTCCGGGGCAGGACGCCGTGCTGCATCGCCAGCGCCATCTTGATCACGCCGGCCATCCCCGCCGCGTGCTGGGTGTGGCCGATGTTCGACTTCACCGACCCGAGGTAGAGCGGCCGGTCCGCGTCGCGGTCGCGCCCGTACGTCGCCAGCAGGGCCTGCGCCTCGATCGGGTCACCCAGCCGGGTGCCCGTCCCGTGCGCCTCCACCGCGTCCACGTCCGCCGCCGACAGCCCGGCGCTGGCCAGAGCCTGCCGGATCACCCGCTCCTGCGAGGGACCGTTCGGCGCCGTCAGACCGTTCGACGCACCGTCCTGGTTCACCGCACTGCCGCGCAGCACCGCCCAGACCCGGTGGCCGAGCCGCCGGGCGTCCGAGAGCCGCTCCAGCAGCAGCACGCCCGCGCCCTCGGACCAGCCCGCGCCGTCGGCGGCCGCCGAGAACGACTTGCAGCGGCCGTCCGGCGCGCCGACCCGCTGCCGTGAGAACTCCACGAACAGGGTCGGGGTGGACATCACGATCACACCGCTCGCCAGCGCCATCGAGCACTCGCCGTTGCGCAGCGCCTGCGCCGCCAGGTGGATGGCCACCAGCGAGGAGGAGCAGGCGGTGTCGACGGTCAGCGTCGGACCGGTGAAGCCGAAGGTGTAGGCGATCCGGCCGGAGGCGATCGCGCCCGCGCTGCCGGTCAGCAGGTAGCCCTCGAACTCGGGGGCCTTGGCGAGGATCCCCGCGTGGTCCTGGCCGCTGATGCCGGCGAAGACGCCGGTCTGGCTGCCGCGCAGCGACTGCGGGTCGATGCCCGCGTGCTCGAACACCTCCCAGGTGGTCTCCAGCAGCAGGCGCTGCTGCGGGTCCATGCTGAGGGCCTCCCGCGGGGAGATCCCGAAGAACCCGGCGTCGAACCGGTCCACGTCGTCCAGGAAGCCGCCCTCGACCGTGTAGGTCTTGCCGGGCGCGTCCGGGTCGGCGTCGTACAGGTCCTCGATGCTCCAGCCGCGTTCGGCGGGGAACGGCCGGATGGCGTCCACGCCGTCGGTGACCAGCTGCCACAGGTCCTCGGGTGAGCCGACCCCGCCGGGGTAGCGGCAGGCCATGCCGACGATGACGATCGGGTCGTCGTCGGGCGAGGCCGCGGACGGGACCGGGAGGGGCGCCGGGCCGGCCGCCGCCACGCCGCCGAGTTCGGCGTCGAGGTGGGCGGTGAGCGCGGCCACGCTCGGGTAGTCGAAGACGAGGGTGGCGGAGGGCTTCAGGCCGGTCGCGTTCCTGAGCCGGTTGCGCAGTTCGACGGCGGTCAGCGAGTCGAAGCCCAGCTCGGTGAACGGCCGGTCCGCCTCGATGGCCGACCCGTCGCGGTGCCCGAGCACCTCGGCGACCTGGGTGCGGACGAGGTCGGCCAGGGCCCGGGTGCGGTCGGCGGGAGCGAGCCCGGCCAGCCGGCCGGCCAGGGCGGAGGCGCTCTCGCCCGTTCCGGCGGTGCCGCGGCGCGCGGTGGGCCGGACCAGCCCGCCGAGCAGGGGCGGGAGTTGGCTGCCGAGGCCGCGCAGGGCGGCCAGGTCGAGCCGGGTGGGCAGCGCCCAGGTGTGGCGTTCCCGCAGCACGGTGTCGAACAGGGCGAGGCCGTCCGCGTCGCCGAGCGGGCGCATACCGGCCCGGGCGATCCGTTCGCGGTCGGTGCCGGTCAGTTCGCCGGTCATCGCGCCGCCGGACTCCCAGAGCCCCCACGCGAGCGTCGTCGCCGGCAGGCCGAGCCCGGCTCGGTGGGCGGCCAGGGCGTCGAGGAAGGCGTTGGCCGCCGCGTAGTTGGCCTGGCCCGCGCCGCCGAAGGTGGCGGCGGCCGAGGAGTAGAGGACGAAGGCGGTGAGGTCGAGCTCCCGGGTGAGCTCGTGCAGGTGCCAGGCCGCGTCGGCCTTCGGGCGCAGCACGGCGGCGAACCGCTCCGGCGTGAGCGAGGTGACGAGCCCGTCGTCGAGGACGCCGGCGGTGTGCACGACCGCGCGCAGCGGCCGGTCGGCGGGGACGGCGGCGAGCAGGGCGGCGAGCGCGGCCCGGTCGCCGACGTCGCAGGCCGCCACGGTGGCCTCGGCGCCGAGCGCGGCCAGCTCGTCCCGCAGGGCGGCGGCGCCGGGCGCGGCCGGGCCGGAGCGGCTGACCAGCAGGAGGTGCCGCACCCCGTGCTCGCGGACCAGGTGGTGGGCGAGCCGGGTACCGAGGGCACCGGTGGCGCCGGTGACCAGCACGGTGCCGTCGGGGTCGAACGGGCCGGCCCCGGCGGTGTCGGTAACGGTGTCGGCGGCGGTGTCGGTAACGGTGTCGGTGTCGGTGTCGGTGTCGGAGTCGGCGGCGGGCAGGCGGGCCAGCCGGGGCACCAGGACGGCGCCGTCGCGGAGCAGGACCTCCGGCTCGTCGACGGCCAGGGCCGCCGCCCAGGCGTCGGAGGACGCCTGCGCCGTCCCGGCGCCCGTCGCGGAGCCGTCGGCCGAGTCGACGAGCAGGAAGCGCCCGGGGTGCTCGGTGACGGCGGCCCGCACCAGACCGCGGACGCTCGCGGCCGCCAGGTCGGTGCCGTCGACGGCCCCCCGGGTGACCACGGCGAGCCGGGTACCGGCCAGCCGCTCGTCGGACAGCCAGTCGGTGAGCAGGGCGGCCGTCCCGGTGACGGCGGTGTGGGTGTCCGCGAGCGGGTCGCCGGTGCCCGGCGCGAGGCCGGTCAGGACCAGCTCGGGCACGGGTGCGCCGTCGTCCAGTGCCCGGCGCAGCGCGGCCAGGTCCGGGTGCCCGGTGGCGGTGGGGAAGGCCCCGGCCAGGTCCGCGCCGGCCAGCAGGACCGGCCGCTCGGGCGCCGGCCGGGTGGCGGTGGCCGGACGCCAGTCGATCCGGAACAGCGCGTCGTGGTCGCGGGCCGCGCCGCGCAGCGCCGCCGGGTCGACCTCGCGCCAGGTCAGCGTGGCGACGGTGGCGACGGGCGCGCCGTCGGCGTCGGCGAGGGCCAGCGCGACGGAGTCGGGCCCCGTCGGGGTGAGCCGGACCCTGAGCCGGGTGGCGCCGGAGGCGTGCACCTCGACGCCGCTCCACGCGAACGGCAGGCCGCCGTGCCGGCCGTCGTCGACGACACCGCGCAGCAGCGGGTGCAGGGCGGCGTCGAACAGGGCGGGGTGGAGCACGAACCGGCCCGCTTCGGCGGTCTGTTCCGGGCTGAGCGCGGTCTCGGCGAACAGCTCGCCGTCGCGCCGCCACACCCGGCGCAGGCCCTGGAACTGCGGTCCGTAGCCGTGGCCGAGCCCGGCCAGCCGGGCGTAGACGCCGTCGAGGTCCACCTCGACCGCGCCGGGCGGCGGCCAGGCTCCCACCTCGGCGGGTGCCCCGGCGCCGGGGGCGACCACACCGGTGGCGTGGCCGGTCCAGACCGGCTCCGCCCCGTCGGCCGGTTCGGGCCGCGAGTGCACGGACGCCTCGCGCTGGCCGTGCTCGTCGGCCGGGCCGATGACGACCTGGAGCTGGACGGCGCCCTGGGCGGGCAGCAGCAGCGGTGCGGTCAGCGTGAGGTCCTCGATCCGGCCGCAGCCGACCCGGTCGCCGGCCGTGGTGACGAGCTCGACCAGCCCGGTACCGGGCAGCAGCACGGTGTCCAGCACGGCGTGGTCGGCGAGCCACGGGTGGCTGCTCAGCGAGAGCCGGCCGGTCAGGACGACGCCGCCGCCGGCCAGTTCGACGGAGGCGCCGAGCAGCGGGTGGCCCGCGAGCCCGAGGCCGGCGGCCGTGACGTCGCCCACCGAGCCGTCGGAGCGGAGCCAGTAGTCGGTGTGCTGGAACGCGTAGGTGGGCAGCTCGACCGGTCGGCGCGGGCCGCCGAGCAGGGCCGTCCAGTCGACCGGCACGCCCCGCACGTGGAGTGCGGCCGCGTTAGTCAGCAACTGGTGCAGGCCGCCGTGGTGGCGGCGCAGCGAGCCGACCACGACGGCGTGCTCGGCGCCGCGCTCCTCGGCCGTCTCCCCGATGCCCATGGTGAGCACCGGGTGCGGGCTGAGCTCCACGAACGCGTGGTGCCCGGAGTCCAGCAGGGCCGCCGTGCCGTCGGCGAAGCGCACCGTGCGGCGCAGGTTCTCGTACCAGTAGTGGGCGTCCATCCCCGCGGTGTCCAGCCACTCGCCGGTCACCGTGGACCAGAGCGGGGTGTCGGCGGACCGCGGTGCGAGGTCCCGGAGTTCGGCCAGCAGCCGGTCCTGGATGCCCTCGACGTGCGCGGAGTGCGAGGCGTAGTCCACCGGGATGCGGCGGGCCCGGACGTCCTCGGCGGTCAGTACGGCGAGCAGGTCGTCGAGTTCGGCGGCGGAGCCGGAGACGACCACCGTCCGGGGGCCGTTGACGGCCGCCACCGAGAGCGCCCCGCCGTACCCGGCGATCCGCTCCTCGACCTCGGCGAGGGGCAGCGGGACGGACGCCATGCCGCCGAGGCCGGCCAGTTCGGTCAGCGCGCGGCTGCGCAGCACCACCACACGGGCCGCGTCGCGCAGCGACAGCGCGCCGGCGACGCAGGCGGCCGCGATCTCGCCCTGCGAGTGCCCGATCACCGCGGCCGGAGCCACGCCGATCGCCCGCCAGGCCGCCGCCAGCGACACCATGACCGCGAACAGGGCGGGCTGGACCACGTCGACGCGCGCCAGGGCGGACTCGTCCTCGGTCTCGGCCAGCAGGTCGAGCACGGACCAGCCGGTCAGCTCGCCGATCACCTCGTCGCACTCGGCCATCGCGGCGGCGAACGCCGGTGAGCCGTCGAGCAGTTCGGCGGCCATGCCGAGCCACTGCGAGCCCTGGCCGGGGAAGACGAAGACGGTGCCGCCGGGCGCGCCGGCGGCACCCACGACCGCTCCGGCGGAGTCCTCGGCCACCGCGGTGAGCCCGGCCACCAGCTCCGCGTGGTCGGCCCCGAGCACGACCGCCCGGTGCTCGAACGCGGCGCGCGTGGCGAGCAGCGACCGGCCCGCGTCGGCGAGGTCGGGCGCGGGCCAGGCGGCCAGCCGGGCCGCCTGCGCCCGCAGGGCGGCGGCGCTGCGGGCGGAGAGGACCCAGGGCAGCACGGCCGGCGTCCGGTCCGGCCCGGCGGCCGGCTCCTCGGCCGCCTCCGGCGCGTCCTCGGGTGCCTCCTCCAGCACCACGTGCGCGTTGGTGCCGCTGATGCCGAACGAGGACACGGCGCCCCGCCGGAGCCGCTCCCCCGGCGCCCAGGCCTGCTCGCGGTCGAGCAGCCGGACGGCCCCGGTCTCCCACTCGATGTGCGGGGAGGGGGCGTCCACGTGCAGGGTGCGCGGCAGGACGCCGTTGCGCAGGGCCATGACCAGCTTGATGATGCCGGCGACGCCGGCGGCGGCCTGGGTGTGCCCGATGTTGGACTTCACCGACCCTAGGTAGAGCGGCCGGTCCCCGGCCCGCTCGCGCCCGTAGGTGGCCAGCAGGGCCTCCGCCTCGATCGGGTCGCCGAGCCGGGTGCCGGTGCCGTGCGCCTCGACGACGTCCACGTCGGCCGGGGTCAGCCCGGCGTTCGCCAGCGCCTGCCGGATCACCCGCTGCTGGGCGGGGCCGTTCGGCGCGGTGAGACCGTTGGACGCGCCGTCCTGGTTCACCGCCGAGCCGCGCACCACCGCGAGCACCTGGTGCCCGTTGCGCCGGGCGTCCGACAGCCGCTCGACCAGCAGCAGGCCGACTCCCTCGGACCAGCCGACGCCGTCCGCGGCGGCCGAGAAGGACTTGCAGCGGCCGTCGGAGGAGAGCCCGCGCTGGCGGGAGAACTCGACGAAGACCGCCGGGGAGGACATCACGGTGACGCCGCCGGCCAGGGCCATCGAGCACTCGCCCGCCCGCAGCGCCCGGATCGCCAGGTGCAGCGCCACCAGCGACGACGAGCAGGCGGTGTCCACCGTGATCGCGGGGCCGGTCAGGCCCAGGTTGTAGGCGATCCGCCCGGAGGCGATGCTCGCCGCGCTGCCGTGCCCGAGGTAGCCCTCGAAGCCCTCCGGCGCGGTCAGGAAGCGGGCCCCGTAGTCCGCGTACATCACCCCGGTGAAGACCCCGAGCGGCTGGTCCCGGACGGAGGTCGGGTCGATCCCGGCCCGTTCGAGCGTCTCCCAGGCGGTCTCCAGCAGCAGCCGCTGCTGGGCGTCGACGCCCATCGCCTCCCGCGGGCTCATCCCGAAGAACTCGGCGTCGAACTCCCCGGCTCCGTGCAGGAATCCGCCGTCCGTGCTGTACGTCTTGCCGGTGCGGTCCGGGTCCGGGTCGAACAGGTCGGTCGGCCAGCCCCGGTTGGTGGGGAACGGGGTGATCGCGTCACCGCCGTCGGCCAGCAGCCGCCAGAGGTCCTCCGGCGAGGCCACCCCACCGGGGAACCGGCACCCCATCCCGACGATCGCGATGGGCTCCTGGTCCCGCTCCTCGAACTCCCGCAGCTGGTGCCGGGCCTGGTAGAGGTCCGCGGAGACCTGCTTCAGGTAGTTCAGCAACTTCTCGTCGTTCGCCATCTCTTCCGCCCCGATCGGTGTCGCGTACAGACGTGCTCAGCTGAGGGAGATCCCGAGTTCCCTGGTGACAAAGTCGTAGACCTCGTCGGCGGAGGCGTCGGCCAGCCTTTCGGTGACCTGGGCCGCCTCGGTGTCGGCCGTCCAATGGGAGAGCAGCGCGCGCAGCCGCTCCACCGCCCGCTCCCGGGTGGCCGGGTCGAGCCCGGTCGTGCCCGTGGTGGCCTCCAGCGCCTCCAGCCGGTCCAGCACCGGGTGGCCGGCCTCCGGCACCCGCGCCCGCAGTTCGGTGCGCAGGTAGCCCACCAGCGCGGTCGGCGTCGGGTAGTCGAAGGCCAGCGTGGCCGGCAGGCGCCGCCCCGCCAGGGCGGTCAGCCGGTTGCGCAGGTCCACCGCGGTCAGCGAGTCGAAACCCAGCTCCGCGAAGGTCCGGTCGCGGTCGATCCCGTCGGCCCCGGCGTGGCCGAGGACGACCGCGATCTCGCGGCACACCACCTCGTCGATCAGCCCGTCCCGGTCCTCCGGTGCGGTGCGCGCCAGCCGGTCCACCAGGGTCTCCTCGGGTGCCCCGGCCGCCGCGCCGGCCCGCCGGGGCCGGCCGACCAGGCCGCGCAGCACCGCGGGCATCGCCTCGCCCTGGGCCCGCAGGGCCTTGGTGTCCAGCCGCATCGGCAGCAGCCACGGCCGCCCCGCCGCGAGCGCCGCGTCGAACAGGTCGAGGCCGGTGGCGTCGTCCAGCGCGATGATCCCGGCCCGGGCGAGCCGGCGCAGGTCCGCCGCGCCGAGACGGCCGGTGATGCCGCTCTCCCGTGCCCACAGGCCCCAGGACAGGGCCAGCGCCGGGAGGCCCCGGGCCCGGCGGTGCAGCGCCAGGGCGTCCAGATAACCGTTGGCGGCCGCGTAGTTGCCCTGTCCGGGCGCCCCGAACGTGGCGGCGACCGAGGAGAACACGACGAACGCCGACAGGTCCAGGCCGAGGGTCAGCTCGTGCAGGTGCCAGGCGGTGTCCGCCTTGGGCGCGAGCACGTCGGCGACCCGGCGGCGGGTCAGCGAGTCGATGACGCCGTCGTCGGCCACCCCGGCCAGGTGCAGGACGGCGGTCAGCGGGTGCTCGGCGGGGACGGCGGCCAGCAGCGCGGCCAGCGCCGCCCGGTCCGTCACGTCACAGGACACCACCTCGACCTCGGCGCCCGACTCCTCCAGCTCCCGGACGAGTTCGGCGACGCCCGGTCCGTCCGGGCCCCGGCGGCCGGCCAGCAGCAGCCGGCGGACGCCGTGGGCGCGCACCAGGTGGCGGGCGAACATCCCGCCCAGCACACCGGTACCACCGGTGATCAGCGTCGTCCCCGTGGCCGGGAACGCCACCGGGGCGTCGCCCCCGGCCGACGGCCGGGCCACCCTGGGGACCAGTACGCTGCCTGCCCGCAGGGCCAGTTGCGGCTCGCCGGAGGCCACCGCGCCCGGCAGCAGCGGCCAGGCCGCGTCCAGGTCGTCGACGTCGACCAGCACCAGCCGGTCGGGGTGCTCGGTCTGCGCCGACTTCAGCAGGCCCCAGGCCGCGGCTCCGGCCAGGTCGACGGCGGCCAGGTCGACGGCGGCGGGGCCGGTGGCGTCCGGGCCGGTGGGAGCGGTGGTGCTGGTGGTGCCGGTGGCGCCGGTGGTGACGACCACCAGCCGGGCCCCGGTCAGCCGCGTGTCCGCCAACCAGGCCTGGACCAGCTCCAGCGCGTCACCCACCGTGGTGGCCGGGTCGGCCGGGTCACCGGCGGCCAGCCGGGCCAGCACGACCGGCGGCAGCGGCGCCCCCGTGTCGAGCGCGGCGCCGAGCGCGGCCACATCGGCGTAGTGGAGCGGGAGTTCGTCACTCGGCGCGCCGAGCACCGCCCACGTCGCGGTGGACTCCGCCGAGCCTGCCGCCGACACCGGCTCGACCGGCTGCCACACCACCTCGAACAGCGCGTCGTGACCGGCGGACCGGACGGCATCCGCGGTCACCTCCCGCCACGCCAGGGAGTCGATCCTGGCGACCGTCCGACCGCCGTCGTCCGCCATGTGCAACGACACCGTGTCCGAACCGACCGGCACGATCCGCACCCGCAGCCGCGACGTCCCCGGCGCGAACACGCTCACCCCGCTCCAGGCGAACGGCAGCCCGGCCGCCCGCTCGTCGTCCACCACGCCCGGCAGCAACGGGTGCACCACCGCGTCCAGCAGGGCCGGGTGGAGGACGTAGTCGCCGGTCGCACCGGGCGCGCCCGAGGGCAGCTCGATCTCCGCGACGACCTCGTCACCCGCCTTCCAGAGCCGTCGCAGGCCCTGGAACACCGGGCCGTAGGCGTAGCCCCGAGCGGTCAACTCCTCGTACAGGCCCGTAAGATCGCGCTCGACGGCATCGCCGGCCGGCTGGTCGGCCCCCGCGCCGGGGTCCGCCTCGGCCGCACCCACCGAACCCGTCACATGCTGGGTCCACTCGGGATCGGCGTCGTCGGCGGCCGGCCGCGAGTACACCGCCACGGCCCGGCTGCCCGAACCGTCCGGAGCCTCCACCACGACCTGGAGCTGGACGGCCCCCGAACGCGGCAGCACCAGCGGAGCGGACAGCACCAGCTCCTCCAGCCTCGGGCAGCCGACGCGTCGCCCGGCCGTCAGCACCAGCTCGACGAAGGCCGAGCCCGGCAGTAGGACCGAACCCAGGACTGCATGGCCGGTGAGCCAGGGGTGGGTGGCGAGGGAGATCCGCCCGGTCAGCACCGTCCCGCCGTCCGGGAGTTCGACCACGGCGGCGAGCAGCGGGTGGGCGGCGTCGGTGAGTCCGGCGGAGGCGACGTCACCCGCGACGGGCTCCAGCCAGTAGCGCTCGCGCTGGAAGGCGTACGTCGGCAGCTCGACCAGGCGCGGGTCGTGGCCCGCGAACAGCGCCGCCCAGTCGACGTCCGTACCGTGGACGAAGGCGTGCGCGAGAGCCGTCACCGTCTGGCGTGCCTCCGACCGGTCGGCGCGCAGCGTGGGCGCGGCAGCGTCGACGAGGGCGGAGAGCACACCGTCCGGGCCGAGTTCGACCCAGGCGCCCACACCGGCTTCGGCGACGGCGTCCGCGAAACGGACCGTGCGGGACACGTGGTCCACCCAGTAGGCCGGGTCGCACCACTCGCCCTCGACCGGCAGGCCGGTGACGGTCGAGACCGCCGCAAGGCGCGGCGGGTGGAAGGTCAGGCCCGCCACGACCGCACGGAAGTCCTCCAGCATCGGGGCCATCAGCGGGGAGTGGAACGCGTGGCTCACCTCCAGCCGCTTCGTGCGGCGGCCCGGCAGCGCCTCGACGACCGCACGAACCGCGCCCTCCGCACCCGAAACCACCACCGAAGTAGCCGAGTTGACCGCCGCGACACCCACCTCCGCGAGCCCGGCGAGCAGCGGGAGGACCTCCTCCTCGGCCGCCTCCACCGCGACCATCGCCCCACCGGCGGGCAGCGCGTCCATCAACCGGGCCCGCGCCGACACCAGCGCACCCGCGTCCACCAGATCCAGGACCCCGGCCACATGCGCGGCCGCGATCTCACCCACCGAATGCCCCACGAGCACGCGGGGAGTGACACCCCAGGAGGCGAGCAGCCGGAACAGCGCCACCTCCAGCGCGAACAGCGCCGGCTGCGCCAACCCCGTACGACCCAGGCCCTCACCCGAGGCGACGACCTCGGCCACCGGCGTGTCGAGCACCGCACACACCTCGTCGAACGCCGCCCGGAACACCGGGAACGCCTCGTACAACTCCCGCCCCATGCCAGCCCGCTGACCACCCTGGCCCGCGAACAGGAACCCGACACCGGTCCGCACCGCACCCGCTCCGGCGCTTACGACATCGGCGCCCAGCAGCACCGCCCGGTGCTCGAACACCGCCCGCGACGTCGCCAACGAGAAGCCCACGTCCACCGGATCGACGTCGCCCGAGGACGCCAGCTCCGCCACCCGGGCCAGCTGCCCGCCCAGCGCCTCCGCCGACCGCGCCGACACCACCCACGGCACCACCGGCATCGCCGCCCGGTCACCGCCCACCGCGACCGCCGCCGGATCCCCCTCCTCCACGATCACATGCGCGTTGGTGCCGCTCGCACCGAAGGAGGAGATGCCGGCACGTCGCGGACGCTCGCCCGAAGCCCACTCCCGGGCTTCGCTCAACAGCTCGACGGCGCCCTTGGACCAGTCGACGTGGGGTGTCGGGGTGTCGAGGTGCAGGGACCGCGGCAGCAGACCGCTGCGCAGCGCCATCACCATCTTGATCACGCCGGCCACACCCGCGGCCGCCTGCGTATGCCCGATGTTCGACTTCACCGACCCCAGATACAGCGGCCGGTCCGCGTCCCGCCCGCGCCCGTACGTCGCCAGCAGCGCCTCCGCCTCGATCGGGTCACCCAACCGCGTCCCCGTCCCGTGCGCCTCCACCGCGTCCACATCCGCCGCCGACAACCCCGCACTCGCCAACGCCCGCCGGATCACCCGCTCCTGCGACGGACCGTTCGGCGCCGTCAGACCGTTCGACGCACCGTCCTGGTTCACCGCACTGCCCCGCACCACCGCCAACACCCGGTGACCCAACCGACGGGCATCCGACAGCCGCTCCACGAGCAGCACCCCCACACCCTCCGACCAACCCGTCCCGTCCGCGTCCGCCGAGAACGACTTGCACCGACCGTCCGCCGCCAACCCCCGCTGCCGCGAGAACTCCACGAACGTCCCCGGCGACGACATCACCGTCACCCCGCCCACCACACCCAACGCACACTCACCACCGCGCAACGCCTGCACCGCCAGGTGCAACGCCACCAGCGACGAGGAACAGGCGGTGTCCACGGTCAGCGCCGGACCGGTGAAACCGAAGGCGTACGCGATCCGGCCGGCCAGCACACTGGCCGCGTTGCCGGTCATCAGGTACCCGTCGACACCGGCCGGGACGCGGGTCATGGACGTCGCGTAGTCCTGACCGTTGCCGCCGACGAACACCCCGGTCGGGCTGTTGCGCAGCGCCGCGGGGTCGATGCCGGCCTGCTCGAACGCCTCCCAGGCCGTCTCCAGCAGTTGGCGCTGCTGCGGGTCCATGCCCAGCGCCTCCCGCGGCGAGATCCCGAAGAAACCGGCATCGAACTCGGTCGCCCCCCGGAGGAAGCCGCCCTCGGCGGTGTAGGTCTTTCCCGGGGCGCCGGCGTCCGGGTCGTAGAGGTCCTCGATGTTCCAGCCGCGGTCGGTGGGGAACGGCTCGATCATGTCGGCGCCGTCGGCGACGACCCGCCACAGGTCCTCCGGTGAGCCGATCCCGCCGGGGAAGCGGCACGCCATGCCGACGATCGCCATCGGTTCGTCGGTGACCGCGGCCGGTGCGACGGGCAGTTGGGCGTCGTCCGCACCGAGCAGTTCCGCCGCCAGGTGGTCCGCGACCGCCTCGACCGTGGGGCGGTCGAAGGCGAGCGAGACGGCCAGGCGGAGGCCGGTCCGCGCGTTCAGGCGGTTGCGCAGGTCGACGGCGGTCAGCGAGGTCAGCCCGAGCTCGGTGAAGGCGCGGGCGGTCTCCAGCGGCCCGGACTCCGCGTAGCCGAGCACCTCGGCGACCTCGGTCCGGACCAGGGTGACGAGTGCCTGGCGGCGGTCCGCGTCCGCCAGACCGGCGAGCCGGTCGCGCAGTGCCCGGGCGTCCGCCCCGAGCAGGGCCCTGACCTCGGGCAGCTCGGCGACGAAGCGGTGGGCGCGCGCCACGGTCGGCGCCGAGACCACCTGCTCCCAGTCGACGTCGGCGACGACGGTGTTCTCCCGGCCGGAGCTCACCAGCCCCAGCGCCTCGCGCAGACCGACCGGCCGGAACCCGAGGGCGCCCGGCCCGTCCTCGTCCGGGCCGACGGCCACCGACAGCCCGGGTAGCCCCAGGGACCGGCGGTGCCGGACCACGGCCTCCGCGGCGGTCTGGGTCACGGTGGGCGACGCGGCGCCGCCGATGACGCCGACGGCGGAGCAGAGCACCAGCAGCATCCCGGCGCCGGCCCAGTCGTGCAGTTCCTTCAGCTGCTCCGTCCGGGCGGTGACCAACCGGTGCCACTGCTGGGCCGTCAGGGTCGCGGTGTCGCCGTGTGCTTCTTCGAGCAGGACGACGACGCTCCCGGCGAGCTCCGCCCGGGTGGCGGCGTTCCACTCCGCGCGCTCGACCCGGTCCGGGAGTCCGGGCTCGCCGTTTCCCTCGTCCGCCTGGCCCGTGCCGCCCGGTGCTCCGACCAGGACGACCCGGTCGGCGCCGATGCCCAGCAGCCAGTCCGCGAGCACACCGGCCCGGGGCCCGAGGTCACCGACGACCGCGACCGTTCCACTCAGGCTGACCGCGCTGCCCCCGGCGCGCGCGGGCCGCAGCCGCCGGGTGAGGACCCGCCCGGCCCGCACGGCCAGCTGGTCGTCCGCGTCCTGGCCGGCGGCCAGCACGTCGCGCAGCCGGTTCCAGTCCTCCTCGGTCGGCGCGGCGGGCAGGTCGACGACTCCGCCCCAGCTCTCGGCCAGCTCCCAGCCGAGCACACGCGCGACCGCCCACGGGCCGGCGCCGTCCGGATCCACCGCCGGATCCTCGGCGGTGGCCGCCACGGCGTTGCGCGTGAGGCACCACAGCGGGATCGTGTCCAGCGCCCGGGCGACCGCCACCAGCGCCCCCGCGCGCGGACCTAGCAGCGACACCGCGCCCGCCAGGGGCGCCTCGTCCGCGATCCGGCGCAGCAGCCCGGCGACCGCCTGCTCGTCGAGCTCGACGGCGGGGTCGAGCTCGACCCGGACGACGTTCTCGACCAGGGTTCCCAGGCGCCGGGCGGCCTCCGCCAGGAGCTCGTCCTGGTCCGGTGCGGGCGATGTGACGACCAGCCAGGTGCCGGGCACGGCATCCCGGAGCGGCAGGTCGAGTGGCTGCCAACCCACCTGGTAGAGCAGGGAATCGCGGGAGGCCGGGCTGCCCGCCCCGGTGCGTGTCGCCGGCTTCAGCCAGTAGCGCTCGCGCTGGAAGGCGTAGGTCGGCAGCTCGACCAGGCGCGGGTCGTGGCCCGCGAACAGGGTGGGCCAGTCGACGTCCGTACCGTGGACGAAGGCGTGCGCGAGGGCCGTCACCGCCTGGCGGGCCTCCGGCCGGTCCGCGCGCAGCGCGGGCGCGGCAGCGTCGACGAGGGCGGAGAGCACACCGTCGGGGCCGAGTTCGACCCAGGCGCCCACACCGGCCGCCTCGACCGCGTCGGCGAAGCGGACCGTGCGGGACACGTGGTCCACCCAGTAGGCGGGGTCGCACCACTCGCCGTCGACCGGGAGGCCGGTGACGGTCGAGACCGCCGCAAGGCGCGGCGGGTGGAAGGTCAGACCCGACACGACCGCACGGAAGTCCTCCAGCATCGGGGCCATCAGCGGGGAGTGGAACGCGTGGCTGACATCGAGCCGCTTGGTGCGGCGGCCCGGCAGGGCCTCGACGACCTCGCGAACCGCGTCCTCCGCACCGGAAACCACCACCGAAGTAGCCGAGTTGACCGCCGCGACACCCACCTCCGCGAGCCCGGTGAGCAGCGGGAGGACCTCCTCCTCGGCCGCCTCCATCGCGACCATCGCCCCACCGGCGGGCAGCGCGTCCATCAACCGGGCCCGCGCCGACACCAGCGCACCCGCGTCCACCAGATCCAGGACCCCGGCCACATGCGCCGCCGCGATCTCACCCACCGAATGCCCCACCAGCACCCGCGGAGTGACACCCCAGGAGGCGAGCAACCGGAACAGCGCCACCTCCAGCGCGAACAACGCCGGCTGCGCCAACCCGGTGCGGCCCAGGCCCTCACCCGAGGCGACGACCTCGGCCACCGGCGCGTCGAGCACCGCACACACCTCGTCGAACGCCGCCCGGAACACCGGGAACGCCTCGTACAACTCCCGCCCCATCCCCACCCGCTGACCACCCTGGCCCGCGAACAGGAACCCCACACCCGCCCGAACCGCACCCGCTCCGGCGGTGACGACATCGGCGCCCAGCAGCACCGCCCGGTGCTCCAGGACCGCCCGCGACGTCGCCAACGACCACCCGACATCCACCGGGTCGACGTCACCCGAGGACGCCAGCTCCGCCACCCGGTCCAGCTGCCCGCCCAGCGCCTCCGGCGAGCGCGCCGACACGACCCACGGCACCACCGGCATCGCCGGCATCGCCGCCCGGTCACCGCCCACCGCGACCGCCGCCGGATCCCCCTCTTCGAGGATCACATGCGCGTTGGTGCCACTGATCCCGAACGAGGAGACCCCGGCGCGACGCGGCCGGTCACCCGGGAACCACTCCCGGGCCTCTCCCAGCAACTCCACCGCCCCGGCCGACCAGTCGATGAACGGCGACGGTTCCTTCGCGTACAGGCTCCGGGGCAGTTCCCCGTGCTGCATCGCCAGCACCATCTTGATCACGCCGGCCATCCCCGCCGCGTGCTGGGTGTGGCCGATGTTCGACTTCACCGAGCCCAACCAGAGCGGCTCGCCCTCGGCACGGTCCTGGCCGTACGTCGCCAGCAGCGCGTGCGCCTCGATCGGGTCACCCAGCCGCGTCCCCGTCCCGTGCGCCTCCACCGCGTCCACGTCCGCCGCCGACAGCCCGGCACTGGCCAACGCCTGCCGGATCACCCGCTCCTGCGAGGGACCGTTCGGCGCCGTCAGCCCGTTCGACGCACCGTCCTGGTTCACCGCACTGCCGCGCAGCACCGCCAACACCCGGTGACCCAACCGACGGGCGTCCGAGAGCCGCTCCAGCAGCAGCACCCCCACGCCCTCCGACCAACCCGCGCCGTCGGCCTCGGCCGAGAACGACTTGCAGCGGCCGTCCGGCGCGCCGACCCGCTGCCGCGAGAACTCCACGAAGGTCCGGGGGGTGGACATGACCGTGACCCCGGCGGCCACCGCGAGCGGGCACTCCTCGTTGCGCAGGGCCTGCGCCGCCAGGTGCAGCGCCACCAGCGAGGAGGAGCAGGCGGTGTCCACGGTCAGCGTCGGACCGGTGAAGCCGAAGGTGTAGGCGACCCGGCCGGACATGATGCTGGGTGCGCCGCCGGTGAGGACGAGCCCCTCCACCTCGGCCGGGGTCTCGTCGACGCGGGGGCCGTACTCGTGGCCGCTCGCCCCGACGAACACCCCGGTCCGGCTGCCGTGCAGCGCCACCGGGTCGATGCCCCCGTGCTCGAAGGCCTCCCACGCCGTCTCCAGCAGCAGCCGCTGCTGCGGGTCCATGGCCAGCGCCTCCCGCGGCGAGATGCCGAAGAAGCCCGCGTCGAACAGGCCCGCGTCGTAGAGGAATCCGCCGTCCCGGGCGTAGCTGTGGCCGGCGGCCTCCGGGTCGGGGTCGTAGAGCCGGTCGAGCTCCCAGTCCCGGTCGGTCGGCAGCCCGCCGATGGCGTCGACGCCGTCGGCGACCAGCTGCCACAGGTCCTCGGGCGAGCCGACCCCGCCGGGGAACCGGCAGGCCATGCCGACGATGGCGATGGGCTCGTTCGCCTTCTCCTGGACCTCTTCGAGCTGCCTCCGCACGTCACGCGCGTCGGCGATCGAACGCTTGAGGTATTCGCGGAGCTTGGATTCGTCGGACACGCGCGGTCACTCCCTGGTCGGTCGCATACGGCAGGCGGTGTGGAACATCGAGCGGTGGCACAGTGGGCGGCGGAAGCTCACCCCTCCTTGTCCGACAAGCCCTAGGGCCGGTCCTGGTCGACCAGGGCGAACAGCTCGTCGTCGGTGGCCGCGTCGAGGTCGTCGTCCTCCCCCGCGCGGTCCCCGGCGGGCGCCGCGCAGGCGTCGAGCAGTTCCCGCAGCCGGGCGGTGACGCGGCGGCGCGACTCCTCGTCGGTGAGGGCGCCCGCCAGGGAGTCGCCGACCGCCCGGAGGCCGGCCATCACCGGGTCCTCGTCGTCCTCGGGGAGCGCGAGCGCGCCGAGGATGTGGTCGGTGACCCGGGCCGGGCTGGGGTGGTCGAAGACCAGGGTCACCGGCATCCGCAGACCGCTCAGGGCGGCCAGCCGGTTACGCAGTTCGACCGCGGTGAGCGAGTCCACGCCGAGTTCCTTGAAGGCGCGGGCGTCCCGCACCTGGGCCGGGTCGGAGTGCCCGAGCACGGCGGCGACCTGCGCGGTGACCAGGTCGAGCAGCGTGCTGCGCCGGTCCGCCCCGGACAGCCGGGCCAGGCGCTCGGCGAGGGACTGCGAACCGTCGCCGCCCGCCGCGGCGGTGCGCCGGACCACCGCGGTCCGCACCAGGTCGCGCAGCGGCGCGGGCACGCCGTCGGGGTCGGCGCGCAGGGCGCGGGTGTCGAGCCGGGCCGGGACGACCACGGGCTCGCCGGCGGCGAGCGCGGCGTCGAAGAGGGCCAGCCCCTCCTCCGCCGTCATCGGCACCAGCCCGCCGCGGGCCATCCGGGCGCGGTCGGCCTCGGCGAGGTGCCCGGTCATTCCGCTGGCCTGCTCCCACAGGCCCCAGGCGAGCGAGAGCCCGGCCCGGCCGCTCGCGGCGCGGTGCGCGGCGAGGGTGTCGAGGAAGGTGTTGGCGGCGGCGTAGTTGGCCTGGCCGGCGGCGCCGTTGACGCCGGCGATGGAGGAGTAGAGGACGAACGCGGCCAGGTCGAGGTCGCGGGTGAGGTCGTGCAGGTGCCAGGCCGCGTCCAGCTTCGGCCGCAGGACGCGGTCGACCTGGGCCGCGTCGAGCGAGGTGAGCACCCCGTCGTCGAGGACGCCGGCCGCATGGACGACGCCGGTCAGCGGGTGCTTCTCCGGGATGTCGGCCAGCAGGCCGGCCAGTGCCGCGCGGTCGGCGGTGTCGCAGGCGGTGAGGGTCACCCGGGCACCGGCGGCGCGGAGTTCGGCGGCCAGCGGGCCGGCCCCCTCGGCGGCCGCGCCGCTGCGGCTCGCCAGCAGCAGGTGCCGGACACCGTGGGCGTGCACCAGGTGGCGGGCGATCATCCCGCCGAGCAGCCCGGTGGCGCCGGTGATCAGGACGGTGCCGTCGGGATCGAGCGCGGGCGCCACGGTCAGGACGTTCTTGCCCACGTGCCGGGCCTCGCGCAGGTGCCGGAAGGCGTCCCTGGCCCGGCGCACGTCCCAGGCCCGGACGGGTGAGAGGGTCAGCGCGCCGGCCCGGAAGAGGTCCAGGATCTCGCGCAGCATCACCCCGATCCGCTCCGGTCCGGCGTCGACGAGGTCGTAGGCGCGGTAGGTGACGCCCTCGTGGTCGCGCGCGACGTCGGCCGCGGCCCGGATGTCGGTCTTGCCCATCTCCACGAACCGGCCGCCCGGCACGGTCAGCCGCAGCGACGCGTCGACGTACTCGCGGGCCAGCGAGTTGAGCACCACGTGGACGCCCCGGCCGCCGGTGGCGGCGCGGACGCGCTCCTCGAAGTCGAGGGACCGCGAGGAGGCGCGGTGCGCCTCGTCGACGCCGAGGTCACGGAGCACGCCCTGCTTGGCGGGGCTCGTGGTGCCGTAGACCTCCGCCCCGAGGTGGCGGGCCAGTTGGACGGCGGCCATCCCGACGCCGCCGGTGGCCGCGTGGATCAGCACCCGCTCCCCGGCCCGCAGCCCGGCGAGGTCCACCAGGCCGTAGTAGGCGGTGAGGTGGACGACCGGGACGGACGCGGCCTCCGCGAAGGACCAGCCCTCCGGCATCGGGGCGATCATGCGCCGGTCGGCGACGGCCACCGGGCCGAAGGCGTGGAAGAACATCCCGACCACCCGGTCCCCGGGCGCGAACTCGGTGACGTCCGGAGCCACTTCGGTGACGATGCCGGCCCCTTCGCTGCCGAGGACGACCTCGCCCGGGTACATCCCGAGGGCCATCAGGACGTCCCGGAAGTTCAGCCCGGCCGCCCGGACGGCGACCCGGACCTGGCCCGGCTCCAGCGGCCGGTCGGCGGTGTCGGCGGGCACCAGCGCCAGGCTGTCCAGCGTGCCGACCACGGGGATCTCCAGCCGCCAGGCGGCGGAGTCCGGCACCGGGAGGGCCGGCCGGCTCGCCGCCGGGACGAGCCGGGGGACGAAGCACTCGGCGCCGCGCAGGACCAGCTGGGGCTCCCCGGTGGCCAGCGCGGCGGGCAGCGACCGGGCGGCGGCCTCGCCGTCGAGGTCGACCAGCCGGAAGCGCCCGGGGTTCTCGGTCTGGGCGGTCGCCAGCAGGCCGCGGACACCGGCCTGGACCGGGTCGCCGGCGAGGGAGTCGACCGTCAGCACGACGAGCTCGGTGCCCTCCAGCCGCTCGTCCGCGAGCCAGGACCGGACCAGGTCGAGCGTCCGGTGCACGGCCCGGCGGGCGGCGTCGGCGACACCCGCTCCGGTGTCCGCCCGGTCCGCCGGCCGGTCCGCGGGCGCCAGGACGACGGCCGGGCGGGGGCCGGCCGACGCGGCCAGGGCCGCCGGGTCGGGGAAGGAGGCCGGCCGGCCCAGCTCGGCGGGCCACCAGTCGGGCAGCTCACCGAGCACGGCCCAGCCAGTGGTGTCGGGGTCCGCCGGCGCGGGCCGCAGCGGCACCAGGTCGACCAGGTGCAGCGCGTCGGGCGTCCCCGCCCCGGCGGCGAGCGCCGCGCGGGCGGCGGGCCGCAGGACCAGCGAGTCGACGGTCAGCACCGGCGCGCCGGTGCCGTCGGCGAGCGCCACCGACACCGCGTCGGCGCCGACCGGGCTGATCCGAGCACGGACCCGGGTGGCGCCGGAGGCGTGCACCCGCACGCCCTGCCAGGCGAACGGCAGCCCGCCCTCCCGGTCGTCGACGAGCAGCAGGGGGTGCAGCGCGCTGTCGAACAGGCCCGGGTGCACGAGGTGGCCGTCGGGCTGCTCGCCCTCCAGCACGGCCTCGGCGTAGAGGTCCTCGCCCAGCCGCCAGAGCCGGCGCAGCCCGCGGAAGCCCGGCCCGTACCGGTAGCCGTCGGCGGCGAGCCGCTCGTACGCCCCGTCGAGGTCCACCTCGGTGGCACCGGCGGGCGGCCAGGCGCGCAGCTCGACCGGGGCGCCGCCGGTCGAGCCGAGTACGGCCTCGACGTGGTCGGTCCACGGCGGCGCGGCCTCGTCCGTCCCGGTGCGGGAGTGGACGCTCACCCGGCGGCGGCCCTCCTCGTCGGCCGGTGACACCACGGCCCGGACCAGGACGCCGCCGCGCTCCGGCACGACCAGCGGGGCGGTGATGGTCACCTCCTCCAGGCAGGGTGCGCCGACCCGGTCGCCGATCGCGGTCAGCAGGTCGGCGAAGGCCGTCCCGGGCACCAGGACGCGGTCGAACACGGTGTGGTCGGCCAGCCATGGCCGGGTGTCCAGGGCGAGCCGCCCGGTCAGGACCAGCCCGCCGTCCGGCAGGTCGACGGCGGTCCCGACCAGCGGGTGGCCGGTGCCGGCCAGCCCGGCGGCGGTCACGTCGGTGGCGGCGGTGACGGGGCCGAGCCAGAACCGCTCGCGCTGGAACGGGTAGGTGGGCAGGTCGACCGGGCGGCCGGGGACGGCGCCGAGCGGGCGCGTCCAGTCCACCGGGACCCCGCGCACGTACAGTTCGGCGGCGCTGCCCAGGAACTGGTCGAGGCCGCCCCGGTCGCGCCGGAGCGATCCGGTGACCGCGACCGCGGGCCGGTCGCCGCTCTCGGCCCGGTCCCGGATCCCGACGGTGAGCACGGGGTGCGGGCTGCACTCCACGAACACGCCGTGCCCGGTGGCCAGCAGCTCGCCGACCACCTCGTCGAGGCGGACGGTGCGGCGGAGGTTCTCGTACCAGTAGGCGGCGCCCATCTCCGCCGTGTCGAGCCGTCCGCCGGTGACGGTGGACCACATCGGCACGGTGCCGGAGACCGGGGCGACCGGGCCGAGTTCGGCGAGCAGCCGCTCCCGGAGCGGCTCGACCTGGACGGAGTGCGACCCGTAGTCGACGGGGATCCGCCGCACCTGGACGTCCGCCGCGAGCAGCTCGGCCTCGAAGGCGTCCAGCGCGTCGACCCAGCCGGACACCACGGTCGCGCGCGGTCCGTTCACCGCGGCGACCGAGAGCCGGCCGTCCCGGCCGGCCAGGGCGGCCGTCACCTCGGCCTCGGGCAGCGGGACGGACAGCATGCCGCCCGAGCCGGCCAGTTCGGTCAGGGCCCGGCTGCGCAGCACCACGATCCGGGCGGCGTCCGCGAGCGAGAGGCCGCCCGCCACGTGGGCGGCCGCGATCTCGCCCTGGGAGTGCCCGACGACGGCGGCGGGGTGGACGCCCAGCGAGCGCCAGAGCTCCGCCAGCGACACCATCACCGCGAACAGCGCGGGCTGCACCACGTCGACCCGGTCCAGCGAGGGCGCGTCCTCGGCGCCCGTCACGACCGCCAGCACCGACCAGCCGGTGAGCTCGCCGATCGCCCGGTCGCACGCCCGCAGGGCCTGCTCGAACACCGGGGCGGTGGCGACCAGTTCACGGGCCATCCCGATCCACTGGGAGCCCTGGCCGGGGAAGACGAACACCACGGCGCCGGGTTCCTCGGTCCGCTCGCCGAGCACCGCCCGGGCGTGCGGCTCCCCGGCGGCCACGGCCCGCAGGGCCGTCCGCAGGTCCTCGGCGCCGTCGCCGAGCACCACGGCACGGTGCTCGAACTCCGACCGGGTGGCGAGCAGGGCCGCGGCGACCTGCGCCGGGTCGTCCGCCGGCCGGTCGGCGAGCAGGCCTGCCTGGGCCCGCAGGGCCGGCAGGCTCCGGGCCGAGAGCACCCACGGCAGGACGCCCGGGGCCCGGACGGCGGCCGGGGCGACGGGGACGGCGGGCACCGCGGCGGGTGGCTGCTCGATGATCACGTGGGCGTTGGTGCCGCTGATGCCGAAGGACGAGACCGCGCCGCGCCGGGCCGCGCCGCCGGCCGGCCAGGGCCGGCTGCCCGCGAGCAGCTCCACCCCGCCCGCCGTCCAGTCCACGTGCGGGGACGGCTCGTCGGCGTACAGGCTCCGGGGCAGCACCTCGTGCCGCAGCGCCATGACCAGCTTGATGATGCCCGCGACGCCGGCGGCGGCCTGGGTGTGCCCGAGGTTGGACTTCACCGAGCCGAGGTAGAGCGGCCGGTCCGCGTCCCGGTCCCGGCCGTAGGTGGCCAGCAGGGCCTCCGCCTCGATCGGGTCGCCGAGCCGGGTGCCGGTGCCGTGCGCCTCCACCACGTCCACGTCGGCCGGGGTCAGCCCGGCGTTCGCCAGCGCCTGCCGGATCACCCGCTGCTGCGACGGACCGTTCGGCGCGGTCAGGCCGTTGGACGCGCCGTCCTGGTTGACCGCCGAGCCGCGCACCACCGCGAGCACCTGGTGCCCGTTGCGCCGGGCGTCCGACAGCCGCTCCAGGACGAGCACCCCGACGCCCTCGGACCAGCCGACGCCGTCGGCCGCGGCCGAGAACGGCTTGGACCGGCCGTCGGGGGCCAGGCCGCGCTGGCGGGCGAACTCGACGAAGGTGCCGGGCGTCGACATCACGGTGACGCCGCCGGCCAGGGCCATCGTGCACTCCCCCGCCCGCAGCGCCTGCGCGGCGAGGTGCACCGCCACCAGCGACGAGGAGCAGGCGGTGTCCACCGTGATCGCCGGACCGGTCAGACCGAAGGCGTAGGAGAGCCGGCCGGACAGCACGCTGCCGGTGTTGCCGGTCAGCAGGATGCCTTCGAGGTCCTCCGGCATCCGGTCCACGCTGGGCGCGTAGTCGTGGTACATCTGCCCGGCGAACACGCCGGTCCGGCTGCCGCGCAGGGTGGCCGGGTCGATCCCGGCACGCTCCAGCGACTCCCAGGCCGTCTCCAGCAGCAGGCGCTGCTGCGGGTCCATGCCCAGGGCCTCGCGCGGCGAGATGTCGAAGAACGCGGCGTCGAAGTCGGCGGCGCCGTGCAGGAAGCCGCCGCCGGTCGCGTAGGTGTGGCCGGGCCGCTCGGGGTCCGGGTCGTACAGGTCCGCCGGCCAGCCCCGGTCCTGCGGGAAGCCGGACACCACGTCCCGCTCCTCGGCGACGACCCGCCACAGGGCCTCCGGGGAGTCCACCTCACCGGGGTAGCGGCAGGCCATCGCGACGATGGCGATCGGCTCGTCGGCCGTGGCCCGGTCCGGCCGGCCCGGCGCCTCCTCGGCCGCGGGCTCGCCGGTCAGCCCGGCCAGCAGGTGGGCGGCCACCGCCCGGGGCGTCGGGTAGTCGAAGACCAGCGTGGTCGGCACCCGCGAGCCGAGCGCCGCGGCCAGGCCGTTGCGGAGCTCGACGGCGGTCAGCGAGTCCAGCCCGAGGCTCTGGAAGGTCCGGTCCAGGTCGAGGGCGTCGGCGTCGGCGTGGCCGAGCACGGCGGCCGTGGTGTCCCGCACCAGCCCGGTCACGGCGGCCGCGCGGTCGGCAACCGGCAGCGCCGCCGCACCGGCGAGCGGGCCGGCGG
>NZ_JBHWUI010000106.1:0-30432 GCF_042737525.1 Kitasatospora sp. NPDC059973
CCGCGCCGCCGCCCGCCGCCCGCCGCGCCGCCGCCCGCCGCGCCGCGGTCCGAGGCTCTCACCGCCGCCGAGCAGCCGCGCGGGCTCTCATCGCCGCCGAGCAGCCGTGCGGGCTCTCACCGCCGTCGCGCAGCCCAGGCCGGTCAGACGAGTTCGAGCACCAGCTTGCCGGTGTTCTCGCCCCGGAAGAGCATCTGCAGGGTCTGCGGGAAGTCGTCCACCGTGCCCCGGACCACGTGCTCCAGCACCTTGATCCGCCCCTCGGCGATCCAGCCGCCGAGTTCCCGCGCGGCCTCCTTGTAGCGCGGCGCGTAGTCGAACACCACGAAGCCCTCCATCCGGGCCCGGCGCACCAGCAGCGACAGGTAGTTCGACGGCCCCTGGACGTCGGTGGTGTTGTACTGGCTGATCGCGCCGCAGACCACCACCCGGGCGCGCATCGCCAGGCAGGCCAGGGCGGCGTCCAGGATCTCCCCGCCGACGTTGTCGAAGTACACGTCGATGCCGTCCGGCACCAGGGTGCGCAGCGCCTTCCGCACGTTCCCGGCGCGGTAGTCGACCGCCGCGTCGAAGCCGAGCTCGTCCGTCAGCACGGCGCACTTCTCGGCGCCGCCGGCGATGCCGACGACCCGGCAGCCCTTCGCCTTGGCGATCTGGCCGACCATGCTGCCCACGGCGCCCGCGGCGCCGGAGACCACCACCGTCTCGCCCTCCTTCAGCGCGCCGACGTCCAGCAGGCCGAAGTACGCCGTCATGCCCGGGCTGCCGAGCGCGCCGAGGAAGGTCGAGGGCGAGGCGAGCGCGGGGTCGATCCGCACGGCGCCCTTCCCGTCGGAGACCACGTGCTCCTGGACGCCGAAGAGGCCCGCGACCAGGTCGCCGATGGCGAAGCCGGGGTGGTTGGACTCGGTGACCTCGACGACCGACCCGGCCCGCATCACCTCGCCGATCCCGACCGGCGGCAGGTAGGAGGGGCGGTCGTCCAGCCAGCCGCGCATCGCCGGGTCCAGCGAGAGGTAGCGGGTGCGGCCGGCGAACCGGCCCTCGCCCGGCGCCGCGGCCGGCTCGGTGACGTGTTCCCAGTCCTCGGGGCCGATCTCGCCCACCGGCCGGCGGGCGAGGCGGATCTGACGGTTCTCTGCGGACAACATGGCGGCTCCCGGTGGCTGGACTGAGCTGGACCGCGGTACGGCGGACCTCGCGCGACGAGGGAGAGTCTAAGCAAGCGCTTAGTCAGTGCGCCAGGCCGGGACCGGAGGTCCCGCCTCGGACCCGGTCCGGACGCTGCCGACCGGGTCGGCCTGCGGGCTGTTCGGGCGAGGCGCGCCGGTCGGACGGAGGTCGGCCGCTACCTTCTGGCGGGGGCGGGACGACCGGACGACGCGCACGGGAGAGCCATGACTTCGAAGCGGCCCGAGGGCGGGGTGGCGGTGGTACGGGTACGGGCCTGGCAGGTGCTCCGCAAACCCAAGGTCTGGATGGTCCCGACCGTCATCGTCGGTACGGTGGCCTTCCTGCTGTCGCTGCTCTACCTGGGCGGCATCATCAACCCCCGGGCGGACCTGCACCGGCTGCCGATCGGCCTGGTCAACGCCGACCAGGGGGCCGTCGTGGCGGGCCAGCCGCAGAACCTCGGCGCGCAGATCACGGCCGGCATCGCGGCCGCGCCGGACCCGCAGGGGCAGGTCTCCTGGCGGCTGCTCGACCAGGCCGCCGCCGACGGCCAGCTGGCCTCGGGCAAGCTCGCGGGCGCGTTGGAGGTCCCGGCCGGCTTCACCGCCGCCGTGGCCGCGCTGGGCGCGCCCGCGCAGCCGATGCCGCCGCGGCCCACGCTGACGGTGCTGACCAACCCCGGGGTGGGCAGCCTCGCGTCCTCGCTGGCCTCCTCGATCACCCAGGCGGCCGCGCAACAGGCCTCGACGCAGCTCGGCAAGACCCTCACGGCACAGGCACAGGCACAGGCACAGGCGCAGGCCCAGCCGGCGGCCGGCGGGGGTGCGGCGATCAACGCGACGCTGCTCCAGCTGGCCGACCCGGCGGCCGTCGAGGTCAAGGTCGGCCACCCCATCGGCCCGCACAGCGGGCTGGGCCTGACGGCGTTCTACTACACGCTGCTCCTCGTGCTGGCCGGCTTCCTGGGCGCCAACGTGATCAGCAACGGTGTGGACGTGGCGCTCGGCTACGCGGCCAGCGAGCTGGGGCCGCTGCGGATGCAGCACCCGCTGGTGCCGATCAGCCGCACCCAGACGCTGACCGTCACCTGCGTGATGTCCGTCTGCCTCTCGGTGCTGACCTCCAGTCTGGTGATGCTGGCGACCGTGGTGGTGCTCGGCATGGACGCCTCGCACCTGCCGCTGCTCTGGGTCTTCTCGGTCTGCGCCAGCGCGGCGGTCGGGCTCGGCGCGCAGGCCCTGATCGCCGCGTTCGGCGGGATCGGGCAGCTGATCAGCATGTTCGTCTTCATCGCCCTGTCGCTGCCGTCCTCCGGGGCGACCATCCCGCTCCAGGCGCTGCCGACCTTCTACCGGGGGCTGGCGGTGTTCGAGCCGATGCGCCAGCTCAGCGACGGCGTCCGGGCCATCCTCTACTTCGACGCGCAGGCCGACGCCGGGCTGGCGCGGGCCTGGGTGATGATCGCGATCGGCACGGTCGCGGCCCTGGTCTTCGGCTTCGCGATGACCACCTACTACGACCGCAAGGGCCTGCACCGGTTCCATCCCGAACCGAGCTGACCTGCCGGGTGTCCCACCGGGACTCATGTCCCAGTGGGACATTTCCGGGTGTACGGTGGACGACGTGAGCATCGAAGAGGCAGCGGCAGCGGCCCCCGAGGGCCGGCGCGAACGCAAGGCACGCCGAACCCGGGAGTCGCTGGCCGCCGCGGCCCTGCGGCTGGTCCTGGAGCGGGGCCTGGCCGCCGTCTCCGTGGAGGACGTCACCGACCTGGCCGACGTCTCCCGGCGCACCTTCAGCCGGTACTTCCCCTCCCGGGAGGACGCCGTACTGGACTGCCTGCGGGCCGACTTCGCCCGGATCAACGCGGCCCTGGCCGAGCGCCCCGCCGCCGAGACCCCGCTGACCGCGTACCGCGCGGCCCTGCGGGTCTGGCTGCGGGACGACCTCGACCCGGCCTGGCACCGGCGCCCCGGCGTCCGCGAGCTGTTCGGCCTGATCGCCGCGGAACCCGCGCTGACCGCCGCCTACCGGCGGATCTGCGTCGACGAGGAGGAAGCGTCCATCCGGATCGCCGCCGCCCGGCTCGGCCTGGACGCCGAGCACGACCTGCGCCCGGCCGTCGCCATCGGCCTCGGGGTCGCGGCCCTCCAGGCCGCCTCCCGCGCCTGGGTCCGGCACCCCGCGACCGGCGCGGCCCCCGACCTGCCCGACCTGCTGGAGCAGGCCTTCGAGCTGCTCACCGCCGAACCGCCACCCGACGGCACGGCGGTGTGAACGAGCGCGCCCACCCGGCGCGCACCGGTACGAAAGGAACGACCGCCATGACCGGCATCGACTACACCCAGGAGTTCACCGGCCGGACCGCGCTGGTCACCGGAGGCGCCTCCGGCATCGGCCTCGCGGTGGCCCGGCGACTGGCGGCCGGCGGCGCCGCCGTCGCGATCGCCGACTTCGACCCGGCGGGCGCCCGCGAGGCCGCCGCCGAGCTGACGGCCGCCGGAGCCCGCGCCCTGGCCGTCGACGTGGACGTCACCGACCCGGAGTCGGTGCGCGCCGCCGTCCGGGCCACCGTCGACGGGCTCGGCGCCCTCCACCTGGCCGTCAACAACGCCGGCATCGCCGGGCCGGCCGCCCCCACCGGCGCCTACGAGCCCGAGGACTGGCGGCGGGTGCTGGCCACCAACCTGGACGGCGTCTTCTACTCGCTGCGCTACGAGATCCCCGCCATCCTCGCGGCCGGCGGCGGCGCCGTCGTCAACATGGCCTCGATCCTCGGGACCAACGGCTTCGCCGGCTCGCCCGCCTACGCCGCCGCGAAGCACGGCGTGGTCGGCCTCACCAAGACGGCCGCCCTGGAGTACGCCGCCCAGGGCGTGCGGATCAACGCCGTCGGCCCGGGCTTCATTGACACGCCGCTGCTGCGCGACGCCGACGCCGCCGCCCGCGACGCGCTGGTCGCGCTGCACCCGGCCGGCCGGCTCGGGCGCGCGGAGGAGGTCGCCGAGCTGACCGCCTTCCTGCTGTCCGACCGGGCCTCCTTCGTCCACGGCAGCTACCACCTGGTCGACGGCGCCTACGCGGCCCGCTGACCCGGCCGATTCCGGGGGGGGCACCGCACGCCGCGCGTACCGGACGCCCGTCCCGAACGCGCCCGCACCGAAGGAGAGTCACCACGATGAAGGCAGTCCAGTACCGCACGGCCGGCGCCGCCCCCGAGGTGGTCACCGTCCCCGATCCGGAGCCCGGCCCCGGGCAGGTCCTGCTGAAGGTCACCGCCGCGGGCGTGTGCCACTCCGACATCGCCGTGATGAGCCTGCCCGCCGAGCAGCTGTCCTTCCCGCTGCCGCTGACCCTCGGCCACGAGGGCGTCGGCACCGTCGCGGAGCTCGGCGCCGGAGTGACCGGCTTCACCGAGGGCGACGCGGTCGCCGTGTACGGGCCCTGGGGCTGCGGCAGCTGCGCCAAATGCGCGGAGGGCAAGGAGAACTACTGCCTGCGCGCCGCCGAGCTCGGCATCCGCCCACCGGGCCTGGGCGCCCCGGGCGCGATGGCGGAGTACATGATCGTCGACGACCCGCGGCACCTGGTACCGCTCGGCGGTCTCGACCCGGTGCGGGCCGTCCCGCTGACCGACGCCGGCCTGACGCCCTATCACGCGATCAAGCGCTCGCTGGGCAAGCTGGTGCCGGGCAGCACCGCCGTGGTGATCGGCACCGGCGGCCTCGGCCATGTCGCGATCCAGCTGCTGCGCGCGATGACGGCGGCCCGGGTGGTCGCCCTGGACGTGACCGAGGAGAAGCTGGCCCTGGCCCGGGCCGTGGGCGCGCACGAGACGGTGCTCTCGGACGCCTCGGCACCGGCGGCGGTCCGCGCCCTCACCGGCGGCGTCGGCGCCCAGGTGGTGCTGGACTTCGTCGGCGCGCCGCCGACGGTGGCCTCGGCCGGCGCGATGGCGGCGGTGGAGGGCGACGTGACGATCGTCGGCCTCGGCGGCGGCTCCCTGCCGGTCGGCTTCGGCACCCTCCCGTACGAGGTGTCGGTGGCCTCCCCGTACTGGGGCACCCGACCCGAGCTGATCGAGGTGCTGGACCTCGCCCGGGCCGGCGCGGTCGAGGTGCACGTCGAGACCTACGGCATCGACGACGCCCCGCTGGCGTACGAGCGCCTGCACGCCGGGCTGGTCAACGGCCGCGCGGTGATCCTGCCGAACGGCTGAGCGCGGGAGCGGCCCGGACCGCCCCGGACCGTCCGGCCCGTCCCGGACCGGCACCGCGGCGGTCCGGGGGCCGCGCCGGGGTCAGCGGCCGGGCGGGACGGCGGAGGCCGTGGGCGCGGCGCCGCCGCAGGTGGCCGTGTCGATCAACGCCTGGAAGGTGCGGCCGGTCGCCTCGCTCAGCTCGTAGGGATTCAGCGAGATGGCCAGCTGCCGGCGCCCGGCGGCGTCGCCCATCACGATCGTGCCGTAGCCCGCGATCCCGCCGCTGAGCCCCCAGTAGTCGCCGCAGGCGGTCGGGTACCGCACCAGCCCGAGCCCGTAGCCGCCCGCGGTGTCCGTGGTGACCTGCTGCTTCATCTCGGCCAGCTCGGCCGGGCCCAGCAGCCTGCCGCCGAGCAGCGCGGCATTGAAGCGGGTGAGGTCGGCGGTGGTCGAGATCCCGGCGCCCGCCGGACCGAAGGCGGAGGGGTTCTGCAGGGTGATGTCGACCGGGCCGTCGGCCCGCGGGAGGTACCCGTGGGCGTGCGGCCCGGGGACGAAGGGCGAGGAGCCGGGCATCGACGTCCCGTACAGGCCCAGCGGGCGGATGATGCGGCGCTCGACCTCGTCCGCCCAGGAGTGCCCGGTCGTCCGCTGGACGATCATCCCGAGCAGCACGTAGTTGGTGTTGGAGTAGTGCCACGGGCCGGGCTCCGAGTACGGCGGGTGGGCGTTGGCGAGGTCGACGACGTCCTGCGGCCGGTAGGTGGTCCAGCGCCCGACCCGCAGCCAGCGGTCGGCCGCCTCGCCCTCGGTGCTGAACCGGGTGTCGTCCGTGAAGTTGTAGAGACCGCTGGTGTGGTTCAGCAGCCGGCGCACGGTGATCGCGCCGCCGTTCGGTACGACCCCAGGCAGGTACCGCTCGACCGGGGCGTCCAGGGCGATCCTCCCCTCCGCGACCAGCTGGAGCACCACGGTGGCGGCGAAGGTCTTGGTGACGCTGCCGATCCGGAACCGGGCGTCCTCGGGCACCGGCGCCCCGCTGCGCAGGTCGGCGACGCCCGCCGCGCCCCGCCACACCCGGCGGCCGTCCTCGCGCACCTCGGCCTGCACGGCGCTGGAGCCGCCCTCCGACACCACGGCCCGGATCGCCCGGTCCAGCGCGGCGGCGTCGGTCGCGGGCCGCGCCGGGGCGGTGGCCACGACGCCACCGGGCGTCGCCGCGAGGGCCGCCGGCGCCGCGGTGCCCAGGAGGCCGGCCGTCGCCAGGGCGGCGATCGCGGCCCCGACGGCCGAGCGGCGGAGCCTTGACGGTGGCGTGCTGACGGTCATGACGGTGTCCCTCCCGAGAAGCGCCGGACTCCCTTCCGGCTGATGCCAGCCTGCCCCCGGCCCGCCGGGGCGGGCGTCCGCCCCAGGTCGCGACGGCCTCCCCCGGGGGTGTCGTGCGGGCTCCGCCGGAAGGAGGAGGAACCCGCCTATCGACCGGGGCCGTCCGTCCCGTCGCCGCGGTTCGGCTCGACGGGTTCGGCTCGACGGGGTTCGACGAGCCCCCGCAGCCAGAAGTCGGCGCAGGGGCCGGCGCTGGTGACGCTCGGGTCCACGGGCCGGCCGTTCGGCCGGGGCCGGGCAGCTCCCTGGTCCGGGTGCGGGGCGCGGGGTACGCCGCAGGTGGGAGGCCGATGCCCTCCTGCGGGCGGATGGCGGCCGGGGCGGTGCGCCGTATCGTCGGCGGTATGAGCCGACCGCTGCACCTGGCCACCTACCTGATGGCCTACGACACCCGGGCCCAGGCCCTCCAGGACCGCACCCGGGCCGGGTTCCTGCTGCGCGCCGCCGCGCTGGCCGAGCTGGCCCACCGCGGTGACCTCGTCGAGGACGGCCGGGGCCGGGTGCTGGTGGCGCCCGGCGCCGGCCCCGCCGGGGACCCGGTGCTGGACGCCGTCCTGGCCGAGGTGGCCGCACGGCGGCGCCGCTGGAAGTCGTGGATCAAACGCGGCCGCGAGGAGACGCTGGACGCCGTCGAGCAGCGGCTGGCCGTCCTCGGCGTGCTGACGGTCCGGGACCGTGACCCCTACGGCCCCGTCGTGCCGCGGCGGCCGGTGGCGATGCCCGACCCCCGGGAGGCGCTGGACCGGCAGCTCCGGGTGGCCCAACTGGTCCGTGGCGATGAGCCGGTGGGCGAGGTGGCGTTCGCGGACGCGGTGCTGGCGGCGCTGGCCGCGCACGGGCAGGTGCGGCTGGTGCTGTCGCGCCAGGAGCAGCGCGCGCACGCCGGGCGCATCGCGGCCCTCACCGCGCGGCTGGGGGAGCGGGCGCCCGGGCTGGCCAAGGCGGTCGACGGGCTGGGGACGACCATGGTGGCCGCGCAGGGCGGGATGGGCGGCGGCTGAGCACGGGGCGCCGGCCGGACCGGTGGGGGAGCGGCGGAGCAGGGCGCCGCGGAGCCGGTTCGTCGACGCAGCGAGTGGGCAGGAGTGGTGAAGCGCTTGCTTTGACGTCGGCGTCAATGTCTACCGTCGACATCGCGTACCGGCGCCGAACGGGCGGCGGAGACGCGTCCGGGGGGCCTGGCCGAGTGTCCGGCCATGACCACCCGTGGTTCGACGGCACCGGAGACCGCGTCACACCGCTGACGCGGCCGACCGGTGGCGATGCTTTGATTCGCCCCTGATACAACCCGAGGTCGCCTTCATGCCTTCCCTGCTGCACATCGACGCGAGCATTCGTCACGACGGCTCCGTGTCCCGCGAGTTGTCCGCCTACTTCGCCACCCAGTGGCGCGAGAACCACCCCGACGGCGGTTACGTCTACCGCGACCTGGGTGCCGAGCCCGTCCCGCACATCACGCACGCCGTCCGCGAGGCCCTGCTCGACCCGAGCGGCGAGCACGGCGAGACCCCGGAGGAGCGGGCGCTCAGCGAGGCGGTCACCGCCGAGGTGCGCGAGGCGACCACGCTGATCATCGGCGCCCCGATGTACAACTACACCATCCCGTCGACGCTCAAGGCGTGGGTGGACCGGCTCGTCACCCCGGCCCACATGGTGGCTCCCGGCGGCGACCCGGGCCTGCTCAGCGGCAAGTCCGTCGTGGTGGTCACCGCCCGGGGCGGCTCCTACGCCCCCGGCACCCCCCGTGAGGGCTGGGACTACCAGGAGCCGTACCTGCGCGCCGTCCTGGGCGCGATCGGCCTGGCGGACGACCTGACCTTCGTCCACGCCGAGCTGACGCTGGCCGCGATCGTGCCGCAGATGGCCGCGCTCAAGCCGCTGGCGGAGAAGTCCCGGGACACCGCGTTCGAGACGCTCAAGACGCTGGCCGCCTGAGGGTCCGTCACGCAGTAGTCCTGTCGGTGGGTCGCGGGGCCGCGGCCGGGTGGTTCCCGGCGGCGGCCCCGCTCACGTCCCACGTCGGCCGTGGCCCCGGCCCGGGCGATCAGCCGAGCCCGGCGGGCCGGGTGATCCCGGCCCGCTCGGCGACGTCCAGTGCCGGCTTCAGCAGGAGCGGACGGCGGTCCTCGTGCTCCGGACCGGCCGCCGCCAGCAGATCCGCCACCACCGCGGCGTCCACGGTGCGCGCCTCGGCGTGCCGGACGAACCGGGCGAGCGCATCGGCGAACGCCGCCGCGTCCGCGGGCCGGACGGCGGCGAGCTCGGCCGCCTCGTCGGCGAACTCCGCTGCCGAGCCCAACCACCCTGCGGCGCCGGACAGTCCGTCGTCGTCGAGCGACTCCGGGTACGGGATGCGGTGCCAGGCCCCGGCCTGCCACCAGTAGACGAAGCCGAACAGGTTCCCCTCGGCGTCCTCGCGCAACGCCTCCCAGGGCAGCCACGACGGACCGCCGGCGAGGAAGTCGATCTGCCGGCCGTCGACGTGGGTCCGGCTGCCGTCGGAGTCCTGCCCGCAGAAGACGACGCCGCCGCCCTCGCACCGCGTGACGCGCCACCAGTAGGAGCCGCCCGTCGCGTCGCACCACACCCCGTGCTCGTCCAGCCAGTAGCCCTCGGGGTTGCCGTGCGCGGCCTCCAGGAGGGCGAAGACGACGGCCCTCGCCCACACCCGGTCACCGTGGTCCAGATCCTCGGGCCGGCTCGGCCTGTGCATGATGCTGCTCCTCCTCAGGTGGGTCGGGCCCAGCCTGGCACACGCCGCCGACAACGCGAGGAGCGGGCTCGCGCCCCTGCCGGAGGCGCCGCGCGGCGAGGTCATGGTGCGGGGGCGTGTGCGGATGCCGGCAGGCGGTCACGCACCCTTCAGGAACGCCCCCGCCCTGCGCCACGAGTCCTCGGCGGACTCCTTGTCGTACGGCGGGTGGCCCGGGAAGAAGAAGGCGTGCTGCGCCTCGGGGTAGACGACCACCTCGTGCGGAACGCCCGCCGAGGCGAGACCCGCGACGACCTCCTCGCGCTCGGCGGCGCCGATCACATGGTCCCGGCCCGCGAAGAACAGCAGCACGCGCGTGCCCACCCGGGCGATGGCCGGGGTGTCCTCGGCGAGCGGGGCCGGGCGGCTCAGCGCCGTGCCCGAGGTCGTCAGCGAGCCGGGGAAGTAGGCCACCACGGCGTCCAGTTCGAGGCGGGTCGCCGCGAAGTACGCGATGTGCCCGCCGAGGCTGAAGCCGATCATGGCGGTACGCGTCGAAGCCCCCGCGTACTGCCGGGCGTGCGCGACGGCGGCCCGCAGATCCGCCTCCACCTCGTCCCGGGCGAACCCGTCGAGCAGTGCGAAGGCCCGGGTACGGTTCTCAGGGCTCTGCGCCATCCCGGCGGCGGTCCCCTCCTCGGCCGCGCGGTAGTAGAGGTCGGGCGCGACAGCGACGAAGCCGAGCGCGGCGACGTCCCGCACCGTCTTCCGGATGTCCTCCGTCACCCCCCACAGCTCGGCCCCGACGAGTACGACGGGGTGGTCCCCCGGCTCGGCGGGCCGTGCGAGGTAGGCCCCCATCGGCGGCGCCCCCGCGGCCGCCTCGATCCGGATCTGCTCGGCAACGATCTCGTACGCCATCGTCCGTCCTTCGCTCCACGTCGCGCCCGCGCGTCCTGAACTCCACGCGGACTCTCCCCTGTTGACGATCATGGGTGAACTCGCCGGAGAGGCATGCTAGTCCTGTGACCGCAGAGGTTCACCGGGTTGGCGCCAGCAGGCGCTGGGCCGGTTGGATGTCGTGAGACGTTCAGCTCGGAAGGGCCCGGTGGCGGAGCCGGTCAGGGTTCGCAGACTCACGGACCAGGAAGGCCAGCAGCTACAGCGGATCGTGCGGCGGTCGTCGGGGAGGCCGCAGGACCGGGGCCGTGTGGCCGCCAGGGCCCCGGTTCCGGATGAGCGCCAGCGCAGGCCGGGAGCCGCCCTCTCACTCGATGGAGTGAGCACGAACCGCAGGCCGCGCGGAAGCCCGCCGCCCCGCAGACGATGGATGCCGGGCGCAGCCGCACGGCTGCGCCCGCACTCTCCACCCTGATGGAAGGAAAGCGGAAGTGACTCGCTCCCCGCATCAGGACCGGGCGCCTGGCCCTGGTAGTCGGAGCGGCCTTCATGGCCGCCCTGGTCCCCGCGACGACGGCCCAGGCGGCCCTGCCGTCGAATTCCGACCTGGAAGTGGTTCGGCTCGACCCGGACCCGGCTACGCCGGGCGGTTCGACAACGGTGCACGGTTTCGTGGCCAACGGAGGCCCCCAGAAGACCGCGAACAGCTTCACCGTCAGCGTCCGCCTGCCGCGCCAAGTGACACCCGAGGAGCCCTACTTCCCTGAGGACTGCCAGGCGACGCAGGGCCTGCTCGGCGTCTGGACCGTCCGGTGCGTCTTCCCGGCTGGCCTCGACGCGGACGACAGTGCCACCGCACTCATCCCGGTCAGGGTCTCCGAGGAAGCTCCTCTCGGGAATCTGACCGGCGGACGGGTCAGCGTCAGCAGCGTCGACGACATCCTCCACCTCGGCAACAACTCCACGCCGTTCGTCATGAAGATCGTCGAAACAGGCCGGCAGGGCTGAACGCCCGGGCCCGGCGGCGAACCCCGCGGGCGTCCCCTGCTCACCGGCCCCGCCGAGGAGCAGGGGACGCCCGCGATGGCTTCCGCCGACGGGTTGAAATACCGGCGGACGTTCTCCGGCTTCCGGTGCCGGGACTTGGCCATCGGCATCAGCTCGGACGCGCCCTGCTCGCCGAGGTGGGTCAAGGAGGAGTGCCGTTACCCGTACAGGTCCCAGCCGCTGCCCGGCCCCGCCGGCGCGGTGTGCTGGTCAAGTAGCGCGCGGGCCCAGCCTTAGGAGAGCCGGGCCAGGCCTGCTCCCGCAGGAGCCGCAGCCCCGGAGCGTCACGGCCGGGGCCGGGCGGCGGCCTGGGGTGGGGCGGTCGGGGTGGTGCGGGGGAGGCGGGTGGCGGTGGCGAGGCCGAGGAGGGCGGCGACGGCGAGGGTGGCCATCGCGGCGGCGTAGGCGTTCTTGGTGAGGTTCGCGATCAGGATGGTGCCGGCGATGGCGGTGCCGAAGGTGGAGCCGAGGTTGGAGACGCTCCGGGACAGGCCGGAGATCTCGCCCTGCTGGTCCTCCGGGAAGGCGGACTGGACCACGTTCACGGAGGGGGTGAGCATGACGCCGAGGCCCAGGCCGATCAGCAGCAGGCCGGGGGCGAACGCCCAGGCGCTGGGGCTGCCGGCGACCAGGGCGAGCAGGACGGCGATGCCGCAGACGGCGAGGGCGAACCCGGTGATGATGAGGGTCCGCTGCGCGAAGCGCTCGGCGAGGCGTTCGGCGGCGAGCGAGGTGGCGAGCACCCCGACGGTGGCGGCGGTGAAGATGACGCCGGTCTCGATGGCGTCGTAGCCGCGGACCACCTGGAGGTAGGTGGCGACGGTGAACGAGGTGCCCATGAGCAGCAGCCACTGGGCGTTCTGCGTGACGAGGCCGAGGTTCGAGGTGCGGTCGCGGAAGAGCGCGGTCGACAGCAGCGGTTCCACTCCGGCGCGTTCCTCGCTGCGGATCCAGTGCAGGAACCAGGCCAGGACGAGGGCTCCGGCGGCGATCAGGCCGCCGGCGAGCCACAGGTTGTTGTCGGCCGCCAGGATGCCCATGACGATCAGGACCAGCCCGCCCGCGGACAGCACGGCGCCCCGGACATCGAAGTGGCGGTCGGGGTCGGGGGGCAGCGGGTCGACGAGGGTGCGGCTCAGCAGGATGATCAGCGCGATCACCACGGCCTGGAAGACGAACGCCGCGCGCCAGCTGATCGCGGAGGTGATCAGGCCGCCGATCAGCGGGCCCGCTGCCGCCCCGACGCCGCCGGCGGCCATGATGACCCCGAACGCGCGGGCCCGGGAGGTCAGATCGGGGTACAGCAGGGTGGTCAGGATGTAGACCGGGGGGATGAGCAGGGCCGTGCCGACGCCTTCGAGGAGGGAGTTGCCGAGGATCAGCACGCCCAGCCCCGGGGACACCGCGCTGAGGATCGCGCCGACCCCGTAGACGGCGAGGCCGGCGAGGAAGCAGCGCTTGCGGCCGAACCGGTCGGTCGCCTTGCCGCCCGGGATCATCAGGGCGGCCATGACGAGCAGGAACACGGTGATCGCGACCTGCACGCCCTGGACGGTGGTGTCCAGGTCGCGGCTGATGTCGTTGATCATCACGTTCATGTTGGAGCCGGCGAAGCTGCAGATGAACTGCGCCAGCGCGAGCGGCGCCAGCATGCGGGACCCGGCGCCCGGCCGGCCCGGACGGCGCTGCTCGCCGGCTGCGGGATCCTCGGTCACGATCGGCCTCTTCTCACGACGGTCGGCCTCTTCTCACGGCGGGAGGATCAGGCGCCCGGCTGCTGTTCGGCGCGGTCGAGCTCCTTGTCGAGGGCGATGGCCGCTGCCACCAGCGCGAGATGGGTGAACGCCTGCGGGAAGTTGCCGAGTTGCTCGCCGGACGGGCCGATCTCCTCGGCGAACAGGCCGACGTGGTTGGCGTAGGTGAGCATCTTGTCGAAGGCGTAGCGGGCCTGGTGGACGCGGCCGGAGCGGGCGAGGGCCTCGACGTACAGGAAGCTGCACAGGCTGAAGGTGCCCTCCGACCCCTGCAGGCCGTCGGGCGAGGCCGCCGGGTCGTAGCGGTAGACCAGGCTGTCGCTGACGAGTTCGTCGGTCATCGCGTCCAGCGTGCTGAGCCAGTCCGGGTCGGTGGGCGACAGGAATCCGACGCGGGGCATGAGGAGCAGGGAGGCGTCGAGCACCTCGCTGTCGTAGTGCTGGACGAAGGCCCGGCGGTTCTCGCTCCAGCCGCGCTCAATGATCTGCCGGAAGACCGCGTCGCGGGCTTCGCGCCAGCGGGCGAGGTCGGCGGGGCGGGAGTGCGTGGTGGCCAGTCGGATCGCCCGGTCGAAGGCGACCCAGGTCATCAGCCGGCTGTAGGTGAAGTCCTTCTGTCCGCCGCGGGTCTCCCAGATGCCCTCGTCCGGGCGGTCCCAGTGGTCGCACAGCCAGTCGATGAGATCGGCGAACACCCGCCAGCCGCGGATGCCGCCGATGTCCTCGCTCTGGGCCAGGGCGTAGGCCGCCTCGCCGTAGATGTCGAGCTGGATCTGGTCGGCCGCGGCGTTGCCGGCCCGCACGGGGGCGGAGCGCCGGTAGCCCTCCAGGTGGTCGAGGGTCTCCTCGGTCAGGTGGGGCTCCCCGTCGACGCGGTACATGATCTGCAGCGGCTCGCCGGAGGCGGTGCCGCCGGCCTCCAGCCGCTCGCGCATCCACCGCCGGAAGGCGTCGGCCTCGTCGGTGAAGCCGAGGTCGATCAGCGCGCGCACCGACAGCGACGCGTCCCGGACCCAGGTGTAGCGGTAGTCCCAGTTGCGCTCGCCGCCGATCTGCTCGGGAAGGCCCATGGTGGGCGCCGCGATCGGGGCACCCGTCGGCGCGTAGGTGAGCAGCTTCAGAGTGATCGCGGAGCGGAGGACCATCTCGTGCCAGCGGCCCTTGTAACGGCAGGAGCGCAGCCAGCCGAGCCAGAAGTCCCGGCAGGCGTCGAACGCCGCGGTCACCTCCTCGACGGTCGGCGGCGGCCCGCCCGGGTGCCCGCCACGGGCGCCCGGCTCGCCGGACTCGCTGGTGAGGACGACCGCGGCGCTCTCGCCGGCGTTCAGGGTGAAGCGCGCGGAGACGTCGTGGCCGTCGGCGTGCAGCGTGATCTGCTCGGTCGCCTGGATGTGCAGGTCGCCGTCGGGACCGTGGAAGACGGCGCTTCCGTCGTCGAGGCGGTCGAGGGTGTGCGCAGCGCGGCCGTAGTCGAAGCGGGGCCGGCAGATCAGCTCGAAGGGCAGGCTGCCGCGGACCACTCGGGCGACCCGGATCAGCCGGTGCCGTGCGGCCGGCACGTCGGAGGCGATGGGTTCCATGAAGTCGATGACCTCGCCGACGCCCTCCTCGGCCAGGAACCGGGTGATCAGGATCGGCGTGTCCGGCAGGTAGAGCTGGCGCACCGTGGCGTCTTCTCCGAGGTCGGCGGCGAGGCGGCAGTGGCCGCCGCGGTCGCTGTCGAGCAGCGACGCGAACAGGCTGGGCGAGTCGAACCGGGGCGTGCACCACCAGTCCACGGTCCCGTCGGAGGCGATCAGCGCCGCGGTCTGCAGGTCTCCCACCAAGCCGTGGTTCGCGATCGGGGGGTAGTCGTTCATGGGCCACTCCTGCGGGGAGACGGCTTTTCGGGACGTCGAGCCGCCGGGCACTGCCGACCCGGCGGCCAGCCTGGGCCAGGGCCGTTCCTCCATGCTGACCCCCACCTCCCGGTCATCGCATCCCGGACCGGGCGGCCCCTCGAACGTCGGGGTCCGCTCCCGCCCCCCCGGCTCAGTGGGTGGCCTGGACGGCGATGCCGACGAGCTGGAGGATCGCCTGCCCCCAGGCCGTGGTGGCGATCAGGACACCGAACACGACGGCGGTGAAGACGGTGAAGCCCTCGTCGACGCGGCTGCGGGAATGGGTGGGGCGCCGGAGCCGGACGAAGATGATGATCGCGAGGAACGCCGTCGCACTGATCGTGTACTGCACTGCCCACTCCGACCTGAGTTGACCCTGCGTGAGACACCGGTCACCCGGAGTCCGATGATGTCGGGCCGAGCATGGCAGAGCGGCTCGGCCGGGCGGGTGGATTCCGGGAAATCCACCGCACTCGAACGATCGGCGGAGGAATCTTGACGGTCTGAGCGGGCCGGGCATCCGCGACGGCCCGGAATGGGCCCCGCCGGTAGGGCGGGTCAGGGCATCGGGACGGCTTCCAGGCACGGGTGGGCGGTGCCGTAGCCGGTGGGCAGGGCGAGGACTTCGGCGGTCGAGCCGTTGATCTGGAAGCGGAATCCGCCGGTGGTGTCCTCGTAGACGGGTTCGTGGGCCGGTCCGAGGCGGTCGGTGCGGTGCACGATGACGGTGCGTGTCGTGCCGTTCGGGCCGCGGACGGCGATGGCGTAGCGGGTGGCGTCCCTCACGGCGCACTGCCTCGCCGGTCGAAGCTGTTGTGCTGGTCGGCCAGGTCGGCCAGGTCGGCGAGGTCGGGCCGTTCGGCGACGGCCGGGAGCCGGCGTGCGGCTCCGGCGCGGATCCGTGCGGGGGCGGGCGCGGTGAGTCGGCGGACCACGCCGCGGGCGCGGCCGGTGGCCGGGGCGGGGGTGGTCATGGCAGGTGCTTCCCCTCGAGGACGGGGCCGGGGGTCTCGGCCGGGGTGTCGTTGAGGAGGCCGGTGGTGTGGACGGGTTTGGTGTGGAGGCCGGTTTTGGCGTCGGCCGGGCGGGTGCCGCCGGGCGGTGTGGCCCCGTCGGGGTGGCCGTCGAGGGTGAACTGGGCGGTGGTCTCGGTGAGGGCCAGGAGCCGCTCCAGACGGGGGCCCGGGTCGGTGATCGTGAGGCGGCGTTTGGCGCGCAGGGCGGTCAGGCGCAGGCGCAGGAGCATGTTGAGGCCGTAGCTGTCGCAGAACGTGACGGCGGAGGTGTCGAGGTCGAGGCCGGTGCCGCTCTGGTGGAGCAGTTGTTCCAGGGTCTCGCGCATGCCGTCCGCGCTGTCCATGTCGATCTCCCCGGCCACCTGGACCAGGGTGCGGTGTGCTCCGGCGGTGACCGCGAGGTCCGGGCCGCCGGTCAGGCGCCGCGGTACGGACGGCGGCTGCACGGCGGAGCACCCTGCGGCGCCGGTAGCGGACGGATCTTCGGTCATGACCGGGTCCTTGGGAGGGAAGGGGCGGGCTGAGACCCTTCCAGCGTGGCCCGCAGCCACATTCACGTCAAGAGATACCCGAAGTTCGATTCATGTGTAGCGAAATCTGAATCTTTCGTCTTACGGTAGGGGGTATGGCACACGAGGAACCCACGGCGAGAACAAGCTGGACGTTCGTGACCAACCACGCCCGCGTGCTGGCCGCGATCGCCCGCGACCCCGGCATCCGGCTGCGGGACATCGCCGTGGAGGTCCAGCTGACCGAGCGCGCCGTCCAGGCGATCGTGACCGACCTCGACCAGGGCGGTTACCTCACTCGCGACCGCGCCGGGCGGCGCACCCACTACAGCATCGCCTCCGGCACCCTGCTCAGACACCCCGCCGAGGCCGGGCTCAGCATCAGCGCACTGCTCGACCTGCTCGCCCCCACCCGCAAGGACCGCGACCACGACGCCCCCACCGGCGACGGCGGTGCCCGCCGGGTGAACGGCACGTCGGCCGGCCGGCCCCACCCCTGACCGCGCCACGCTTCGTCGACGGGATCGGGCGGTCGCCACCGGCCCGAACGGGGGCGCCCGCCGCAGCCCGCGCGCCCCGGTACCTGCCGCTGCTCAGCGCCTGGTCTCGTACCTGGTCATGACCACGCCGCCGGGGAACGTCCGCGTCTCCACCAGGTTCAGGTCCACCCAGCTGTCCAGCGCGGTGAAGAACGGTGTCCCGCCGCCCACCAGGACCGGATAGGTGGCGATCGCGTACTCGTCGATCAGCCCGGCGCGCATGGCCGCCCCGGCGAGCGTCGCGCCGCCGATGGTCATCGGGCCGCCGTCCTCGGCCTTGAGCCGGGTGATCTCGGCGATCGCGTCGCCGGTGACCAGGCGGGTGTTCCAGTCGACCTCCTCGGCCGTCATCGTCGAGGAGAACACCACCTTCGGTGTGTCCCGCCAGTTCCGCGCGAACGCGATCTCCCCCGGGGTGGCGTCGGGCTGCTCGTCGCCGGTCGGCCAGTAGGAGCTCATCGTCTCCCACAGCTTGCGCCCGTACAGGGTCAGGCCACTCGCCCGCTCCTGGTCGAGCCACCACTGGAACAGCTCGTCGCTCGGCGGTCCGCTCCAGCCGATGTCGTCCCCGGCGGCGGTGACGTAGCCGTCCAGGGTCAGGTTCATGCCGTAGATCAGCTTCCGCATGGCCAGCCTTCCGTCGTGGGTGTCCGGCGTGGAGACCAGCGTGACGCGGGAAGCGCACCGGTGCGCGGTCCGACCCGCCGGTGCGGGCCGAGTCCGCTCTAGCGTGGCCGGAGTCGCTCGGGCGGGCAGAGGTAGAACAGTTCGGGGTCCGCCTCGTCGAGGCCGTGGACCAGGCCGGCCGGGTGCCAGCCGAGCTGCCGCAACAGCAGCTGCATGGGATGGTTCGAGACGTTCGTCGAGGTGAACAGCTTCGGGGTGGAGCAGCTTGCTTCGACTGCCCGGAGAAGGCGGGCGCCGACGCCCCGCCGGCGTGCGCCCGGCGAGACCGTCACCATGGTCACGAAGCCCTGTTCGAAGAACGTGTACTCCAGAACGCCGTAGCCCAGGATGCCTGACGGATCTTCGGCGACGCTGACGGATCCCTGGCCCAACCAGCGACGAATGCTCCGGGCCCGCGCTTCGTCGCCGGCGGCCGCGATCGCGTCGACGGCGACGAGGGCCGGCAAGTCCGTGGCGTCCGCGGCTCGCACCCGGATCCGGCTGGACAGCTCGACGTTCATGCGGACCATCCTGGCAGTGCGACGAGGCCCCGGCGGCCGAGGATCGCCGGGACCTGGTGCTGGGTGAGGGGCGGCCGGTGTCCTGGATCCGGACGGCGAACCTAGCGGAACTCCTCCGCGTGCTCCTCCGCCCAGGTGCGGAACGTGCGCGCGGGAACTCCGGTGATCTCCTCCACGGTGGAGGTGATCACGTTCGATGCGGGCCGGGTCTCTGCGCCGGCCAACAGCGCCTCGACGAGTGCGGGTGGCCTGCCGTCAGCGAGCATCTGCCGTCGCGCGACCTCTACGGGGACTTCCTCGAACGCCACCGGGCGGCCGATGGCCTCCCCGATCGCATGGACCTGTTCGGCCCTGCTCAGTACCTGCGGACCCGTCAGGACAAGCCTCGCGCCCACGTGCCCGTCACCGGTCAGGACAGGAACCGCCACAGCCGCGATGTCGTCCTCGTGGATCACCGCGGTAGCGGCGATACCCGGCCCGCGAACCGTGCGCGTGGCGCGGACCTGCTCGCCCCACCCGCGCGCGTTGGACGCGATGGTGTTCGACCGCAGGAACGTCCACTCCAGGCCGGATTCCCCGATCATGCGCTCCATGTCGGCGTGGAGCTGGTTGATCGGATCGGTCTGCCGCTCGGCCGCCTCGTTGACGCCCGACGACGAGAGATAGACGATGCGCCCGGTGCGTCGTGCAAGTGCCTCCAGTACGGCGGGCGCGCCCTCGGTCGTCAGGAAGGGCCATACCAGGAACACTGCGCTGGTCCCCTCCAGCGCCACATCGAGCGTGGCCGGCACGGACAGGTCCCCGCTGACGACCTTCACTCCCTCCGGCAGCCCGGCCGTTTCGGGATCACGCGCCAGCGCCCGCACCCCGGCGCCCGCGGCCAGGAGCCGAGCAACCACGTGTCGGCCGACGTTGCCGGTCGCGCCCGTCACAAGAATCTCACTCATGATCAGCCCAGCCTCGGCCCTGCTCGGACTATTCCGGCTGCCGGGCCCCGGCGCTCGGGACCCCCCGCCGCTGAACGTCTTCCTCGCTTCAGCCGCAGTGCTTGGAGCTGTAGCCGGATGCCCCTTGACCTGCGAACTCGTTGTACATCAGCCCGCCGACGAAGTCGACGCAGGCCCCCTTGGCATACGTGTAGACCGGGCCCGCGTAGCTGGAGTAGTTGCTCCCGGCGCCGTCCTGGATCCAGTCGCTCGTTCCGGAACGTCGTATCGCGACCCGGATGTCGTGGTGACCGGTGACGGCCCCGTCCTTCCCGCGGGCGATCGCACAGTTGAACCCGTTCCCGCTGTTGTAGTAGATGTCGATGAAGCCGACCACCACACTCCCTTGGGCGTTGTCGGTGATGTCCCAGCTCTGCTTGAAGTCGTACGCGCTCCCGCACTTGTTGACCCGGGGGTAGGCGTGGGCCGCGCCGGCGGAGAGGCCGACGAAGCCTCCGGCGAGGACCGTGGCCGCGAGTACCGCCGCGAGGTGCTTCTTGAGCATGGCGAGCTCCTTCGAGTGCCGTGGGTGTCTGGGGTCGGGACTGCCGGGGGACCGTCTCCGTGCCGGAGGCCCCGGGGTGTCCCGTCGCGGGCCTCGACACGTTGTCCGATGGCCTGGTGAAGCCCACAGTGCAGGCATGTCCGATTGTCCATCCACCGGATTCGGCTACGGCCCAGGTGACCAGCGGACAACCCGGGTTGGCCGCGGACACGGCACGGCTCGGCACAAGGTGGGCCGTCCACCCAGGGCATCGTCGTCCCCGGCCGCTGAAGTACCGCGCGCACCCGGCTCCGAGGCCCGCGGGGCTGTCCCGGATCCGGTCCCTCCCGTCGCGCGGAAGGCTTCCGTGTGGCCGGCCCCGGACGTTCGCAGCGAAAGCCACTGGTACCGGCGCAGCGGTTTGGACAAGCTGGGGCCCATGGACTGGACGCCTCTGCTCTCCACACTGACCGGTGCCGTCATCGGCATCGCCGCCACGCTGATCGCCGACCGCAACCGGTGGCGGCGGGAGGAGGCCAGGCATGCGCTGGACGTGCGGCGCGAGGTCTACACGGAGTACGTCTCCGCGCTCAAGGCCGCGGGTGAGGAGATCCGGGCCGTCGCCCTGGGCGACCACATGTCAGATTCGGCCCGCGACGCGGCGGTGCGGGAGGCGGTGCGGAGCACCGGCATCTACACGGCGAGCGAACGCCTGTGGCTCGTGGGCCCGTCGCCGGTCGTGGAGGCCGGGAACGAAGCGTTCCACAGCCTGCGGGCGATCCGCGACGCCTACGCCCGGGGAGCGGCGGTCGGCTCGGCCGACGACGCGCCCCTGATAGCGCGGCGACGCGAGGCCATGGCGCGGATGCGTCGCCTCATGCGTGAGGACCTGGGCGTCGGACCCCTCGGAATCGAGTGATATCGAGTGAGGTGGCAGAGCCCCGCAGGCCGACCCGTACCGGCCCGTACCGGCCCGCGAGTGCCACCGGTCAGTGTGGTGCCAGGCCCGGCGTTCTGCGGCGCGCCGCTCGGTGTCGTACGGGGCCCAGCCCGGGCGCCGGTGCGGGCGAAGGAGGTCCAGGCCGTGTGCATCCGCCGCGTCAGGTCGGCGGGCGGGCTGCCGGTGCCCAGCAGCGCGTGCGGCCCGTGGAGTTGTGGCAGGTGGGCGGCGTGGAAGACGAAGGGCAGCTCCACGGTGTGGGTGGCGCCCAGTCGGCCGTGCAGGGCGTTCGAGCGCCAGGCGAACTCGGAGGCGTAGGTGCGCCCACCGCCCGGGGCGGAAACGGTGGCGTGGGCGTCCGCGAGGCGGCGGGTGCCGTCGCCGAACAGCGTGTCGCCCAGGACGGCGGAGCGCAGTTCGCCGTCGGTGGCCCGTGGGTACCGGGCGCGGTAGACGGCGACGAGTTCGACGGAGGCGCGGCGCGGGACCGTCGTCCAGCAGTCCTGGCAACTCCTGCGCCTAGAACCGGTACTGGGCGGCACCTGCGGCGACCTCGTCGCGCTGTGCGACCGCATGGCGGACAGCGCCGAGGCCACCCTGGCCGCCCTCGCCCAGTGGATCGCCGAGGAAGGCCACCGGCATCGGCCACGGTGATCGCCGGAGCTCCCGCTGATCGGCCGGTCGCGACGGGAAGCTCAGCCATCGCGTTCCGGAGTCCCGTTGTCCGTGCCGGGTGAGAGGCTGCCGGCGAGGTCGAGACAGGGATGGGGAACCGGCGCAGTGGGATTCGTGGGGGAGGTCTGGCGTCTGATGCGCCAGGAGGAACTGCCCGGCGAGATCGTGATCGACGAGAGCGAGTTCCCCTGGTTGCACGGGCGCTTCGCGCCGGCGCCGACGTTCGGGGCGGTGAAGCCGTGGTTCGACGAGTCGCTGGCTCTGGTGGAGGCGGAGGAGTTCGAGCGGTTCGACGACTCCTACGACCGGATCGCGGCCGCCCTGACGCTGCTGGCCCCGTCAGGTCCGGTCGCGGAGTTCCTCCTGCACATCAGCGACGGCCGCGCCTGGTTCAGGTGGAGCGACGAACCGTTCGACGCTGTCTGAGCCCACCGGGCCCACCGGGCCCCGGGGCATCGGCTGACCGGAGGAGCGGGGGGACGGCACCGCCCGAGGCCGGCCCGAGAGGCCTGGCCGCGCTCAGCGCTCAACCAGCGCCGTTCGACGGGGCAATTCGATGGCGCCGAGCGCGTCCACCGTCGACTCTGGTCACCGTGTCAGAACCCAAGCACCAGATCCGCGCCAGCTACACGGACACGACAGTGACGGTCTACCAGGCGTACGCGCCGGAGATCGGCCTGCCCGCCGCAGTGGACGGACGCTTTCCCGCAGCCTGGCGGCGGGACCGGATGACGTGGATCAAGCCTTCGTTCCTCTGGATGATGTATCGCTGCGGATGGGCGGGCAAGGAGGGGCAGGAGACCGTGCTGGCGGTCGAGATCACCCGCGAGGGCTTCGAATGGGCCCTGGAGAACGCCTGCCTGGCCCACTACCAACCCGGACTGCACCCCGACCGCGGCGACTGGAAGCGCCGGCTGAAGCGAGCCCCGGCCCGGGTGCAGTGGGACCCCGAACGCGATCTGCACCTGCGGCCGCTCGCTCACCGGTCCCTGCAACTCGGCCTCACGGGCGAGGCCGCTGAGCGTTACGCGGAGGAGTGGATCGTTTCGATCCGCGACGTCACCGCGCTCGCGCAGGCAATCCACGCCCACGTGAGGGACGGAGCACTCGACGCCGCCCGGCAGTTGCTCCCCGTGGAACGCCCCTACCCGGCTGGCGACGTGCTCACGGCCCATCTGCGCGACTGAGCCGACCCGACCACCCGGGCCGCGCCCGGCCCGGTGGTGGCACCGCCGCCGGAGGACGGGCGTCCGCCACGGCCGGCCGCCCCCACCCCGGAGCCGCGGCGGCCCTACTGCTCCGGCCCCGTGGAGCCCGTCGTGGAGCCCGTCGGCTCCGCCGCTCCCGGCGGCAGCCGGACCGGCCGCAACCTCGCCCAGCCGGCGAAGAGCGCCGCCCCGACCAGCATGCCGACGCCCACCCAGAGGTTCACGTTCGCGCCGCCCGCCCGGTCGAGGTCGGCCTGCGAGGTGGCGGTGGCGCCCAGTACGGTCAGCACGGTGCCGTAGACGCAGAAGAGCAGCGCGAGGATCAGGCGCAGGTCGAAGATCCCGGCCTTCACGGCCGCCGGCCCGGCCGCCCCCGTCGTCGGATCCGTCATGTCCTCGCTCCTCTCACCAGAAGATCACGTTGAGTACGGTGGCGAGCAGCAGGGCCCCGGCCCCGAGCAGCGCCGGGCTGCGGTACCAGCCCGCGTCCTCGGCGGTGTCGCCCTCCTTGATCCGGTCCCTGGGCGTCAGCGACCAGACCAGGCCGACCAGTTCGCTGTCCGGCTTGGGCCGGGTGGCCAGCGAGACCGCGACGCTGACCGCGATGTCCAGGACGAAGGCGGCGCTCGCCGCGACGAAGCTGGGCCCCTGACCCGCCAGGTGCAGCACGTCGTGGCGGACGAGCTGGTCCACCGTCACGGCGGCCGCCGTTCCGACGATCAGCCCGATCCCGCCCGCGAGCGGCGTCGTCCGCTTCCAGAACATCCCCAGGATGAAGGTGGCGAACAGCGGGGCGTTGAAGAACGAGAACAGCGTCTGGAGGTAGTCCATGATGTTGTTGTAGCCACTGGCGATGAACGCGGTGCCGACCGCGATCGCGCAGCCGAGCACGGTGACCGTCCGGCCCACCCGCAGGTAGTACGCGTCCGACCGGCCCCTGACCACGTACGCCTGCCAGAGGTCGTAGGTGAACACCGTGTTGAACGAGCTCACGTTGGCCGCCATACCCGCCATGAAGGCCGCCAGCAGCCCGGTGATCGCCACCCCCAGCATGCCGTTGGGCAGCAGGTCGCGGATGAGCAGTTCGATCGCGTTGTTGTACGTGACGCCCTCGGTCGACGTGCCGCCCGCCGCCTTGTACCGCGCCAGCTCCGGCGAGAGGACCGCGGCCAGCATCCCCGGGATCACGATGACCAGCGCGATCAGCGCCTTCGGGTACGCGCCGATCAGCGGCGTGCGCCGGGCCGCCGACATGTTCCTCGCCGCCAGGGCGCGCTGCACCTCCGCGAAGTTCGTCGTCCAGTAGCCGAACGACAGCACGAACCCGAGGCCGAACACGATGCCCAGCACGGACAGGGTGGCGTTGGCGATCCCGGTCAGGTTGCTGGCCGGCCAGGCGTTCAACTGCTCCGCCGCGTCGGCGTTCACCGCCCGGATCCGGTTGCTCAGCCCGTCCCAGCCGCCCACCCGGTGCAGCCCGACCAGGGTGATCGGCACCAGCATGGCGACGATCAGGAAGAACTGCATCACCTCGTTGTACACCGCGGCCGAGAGCCCGCCCAGCGTCGTGTACGCCAGCACGATCAGCGCCGCCACCAGGACGGAGGACCACAGCGGCCAGCCCAGCAGGGCGTTGACCACCGTGCTGAGCGCGTACAGGTTGACCCCGGCGATCAGCACCTGGGCGAGCGCGAAGCTGAGCGCGTTCACCAGGTGCGCGAAGCGGCCGAACCGCAACCGCAGGAACTCCGGGACGCTGCGCACCTTGGACCCGTAGTAGAACGGCATCATGACCAGGCCGAGGAAGACCATGGCCGGGATCGCGCCGATCCAGTAGTAGTGCACGGTCGGGATGCCGAACTGCGCGCCGTTGGCGGTCATCCCGAAGATCTCCACCGCCCCGAGGTTGGCCGAGATGAACGCCAGGCCGGTGATCCAGGCGGGCAGCGACCGGCCGGCCAGGAAGAAGTCCAGACTGGAGGAGACCGACCTGCGGGCGAGCGAGCCGATGCCCAGCACCAGGGCGAAGTAGATGGCGAGCAGGACGTAGTCGACCGGTTCGGCATCCAGCCGGAGGCTTGCCTCGGCAAGGGAGTTCACTGCTGCCTCGATCCGTCACGTGGAGCTTCTCCGCTTCCGGACTTCTAGCAGCGGCGCGCCCGTCCGCCACCCCGCGTCACCCGCCCGTGGGCGAGTCGCTCGACCGACCGGCCGACACCGCCCGGCCGACCGGAAAACCAGGTGCCAGGGCCGCGGGCAGGCCGGTAGCCTGCGCCGATATGACACCCGAACTGGAACGCCCCCCACTTCAGGCCGACGAACGTACCGCGCTCATCGGCTGGTTGGACCTGCAGCGGCAGATCCTTCGCTGGAAGTGCGAGGGGCTGACGGAGGAGGACGCTCGTCGCTCCGTCCTCCCGAGTTCACCGGCCATGACGATGGCCGGCCTCATCACCCATATGCGCTGGACCGAGCACACCTGGCTGGAGGTCCTGTTCCTCGGCGGCGACGAGAAGCAGAACCCGTCGTTCGCCGAGTCGGGCGAGGACGCCGACTGGCAGCCCGGCGACCGCTCCCTGGCCGAGCTGCTCGCGGAGTACGAGGCCCAGTGCGCCCGGAGCAACGAGATCGTCGCCGCGGCCTCCCTGGACGACGTCGGCCGTCACCCCGGCTTCCGCTCCGGTGGCGCCAACCTCCGCTGGATGCTGATCCACCTCGTCGAGGAGACCGGGCGCCACGCCGGCCACGCCGACATCGTCCGGGAGCTCCTCGACGGCACCAAGGGCTATTACTGACCCGGGCGATGCCCCGCGATGGACCAGCCGTCCAACCGTCCGATCCGGCCGATCTCGTCCACCGGAATCGGGTGAACGCGAGGACCGCCGGTCGGGGCCGGCCCCCAACGCGGCCGCCGCCCCGCCACTCAGGTCGCCCCCGTCGCCCCCGTCGCTCAGGCCGCTCAGGCCGCTCGGGCCACTCAGGCCGGCAGGGGAGTGAGGGCGTCCACCCGTGCGTGCTTCCTCCCCGGCGCGAGGTCGCCGCCGTCCTCGGCGACCCGTACGACGGTGTCGCGCAGCGCGTCCGCGTAGGCGCGCAGGGACTGTGCGGCGACGGTGGTGTCGGGGTGGCGGCAGGCGAGGTGCAGACCCTCGTGGAGTCGGGTGATCCAGACGCAGGCCTGGTCGCCGTGGGAGACCCGGACCGTCGCGCAGGCGTTCTGCTCGGTCCAGCGCTCGGCTCCGGGGACGGCCCTGGCGTCGACGAACGACATGAGCGAGTGCAGGTCGGGCGAGGTCGGACGGAAGTCCGAGCCGAGCAGGTGCAGGATCCGGGCCAGCGGGGTGCGGGCGAGCCGGCGGTTCGCGTGCAGCTCGGAGCGTGCCATCGCCAGCGCGCTCCGGAAGTCGGGGGCGTCGGCCGCGGGGATCTCGATGGGTACGACGCCGACGTACCAGCCCAGCGAGTCCTGCCACCGGGAGGCCGCCCTGGTGTGGAACGGCACCACCGTCCGGTACACGTCGTGCCCGCCGAGGTCCCGGGCGATCAGCGCGCTGGCGGCCAGGATGCCGGCCAGCGTGCCCCCGAAGGGGCGGCAGTACCGCTCGAACCCGGCGGCGTGCTCCTCGCCCACCAGCATCTCGGTCATCAGCCGTTGGGCGGGCATCGGCTCCTCCGGCTCCAGACCGAGGTCGAGCGGGAACCTCGGCAGCCGGTCGTCGCAGCCGGCGATGAACTCCCGCCAGCGGGCGACCGCCGAGTGGATCTCGTCGACCTGCTCCGCGTGCGCGCATTCGAGTTCGCAGAAGTCGAGGTAGCTTCCGACCTCGACCGCTCGCGGTTCGCCGCCGCCCCGGCGGGTGTCGTAGAGCTCGTGGACCTCGGCGGGGATGCGGAACAGCGAGTAGGCGTCCACATTGCTGTGGTCGAAGGCGAGGTAGACGTCCGTGCCGTCCTCGCGCAGGACGGCCGCGTAGATGTAGTTCGGCCATTCGAGCGCGTTCGTCGCGGCGTCGAAACGGTTCTGCAGGTAGGTGACCAGCTCCTCCGCCCGGTCGAACACCCCTGCCTCGTGCCGGTGCAGGGCCACCGAACCGGCGCCGATCGTGAACCGGCGGACGCCCTCGGTCCGGCGGCGGAATCCGCTGCGCAGCGTCTCGTGGCGCAGGGTCCAGTCGAGCAGGGTGGCCTCCAGCACGGCCGGGTCCGCCGGGCCGGGCAGGCTGAACCGGGTGCCGATCCAGGTCGGCATGGTCAGGCCGTTGTCGCGTACGGTCCGCGCGGTGCGCAGGTGCGACTGCTGGAGGTGGGAGAGCGGGCGGAGGTCGTCCGCCAGGGCCGCGGCGGCGTCGATGGTGGACGGGTGGAGGGTCCATTCCATGACACGCCCCGGACGGGCCTCGCAGCGGGCCAGGTCGGTGATACGCACAGGTGCTCCCTCTCTCGACTCGCGGTGCGCCGGCGGTCCCGGCGCACCGCCGCCACCCGTCGGCCCGTCCTCGCCACGGGCGTTCCGGCGTCACGTCCCGTACGCGTCTCGGCCGACGGGGTGTTGGTGACGGACCAATCAAGCAACGATCAACAGGCCGTCAGGGCACGCCCCGATGCCCGCCGGCCCGGGTCACCGCGGCCGAGCCGGCAGGCTCGGTCCCCCGGGGAAGCGGCGACCACGGCCACAAGAGCCCGGCGGCAGAGCGTCGCACAGGCCTATCGTTGGCTGATGCGCGCTCACCCCATCGACCGACCGTCCGATCTCGACGTGGTCCGCGAGTCCTATGACCGCGTGGCCGACAACTACGCCCACATGGTGGCGACCACGGGGATCGGCGACATCCGGACCCACCCGTGGCTCAAGGCGTCGATCGACGCCTTCGCCGACACCGTGAGCGGCCTCGGGCCCGTGCTCGACGTCGGCTGCGGGCCCGGAACGGTGACCGCCTACCTCGCCGAGCGCGGCCTCGACGTGTCCGGCGTCGATCTCTCCCCTCGCATGATCGAGAACGCGCGCCGCCTCCACCCGCAGTGCCGGTTCGGCGTCAGCTCTGCCACCGACCTGGACCTCGCCGACGCCTCCTACGGCGGCCTGCTCGGCTGGTGGTCACTGTTCAACCTCCCGCGTGACGTCCTTCCCCAGGTCCTCGCCATGTTCGCGCGCGCCCTGGTGCCGGGCGGACACTTCATCACCGCGACCCATGTCGGCGACGAGGACGCGCTGCGCACCGACGCCTACGGAGGCGTCCCCGTCCGCTGGACGACCCACAAGTGGCGGCCCGAGCCGCTCACTCACCTGATCGAGCAGGCCGGACTGCGCCCGGTCGCCGAACTCCGGCTCCCCGCGGACGAGCACGTCGGACCGGGCGTGGTCATCATGGCCAAGCGGCCGGGCTGAGGATCGGGCACCGGACCAGGGCGTACCTGCGACCGGTCGACGCGGTGCGGCCCGGGGCGTGGCGGTACGGGCCGGGGCCGGGGTGACGGAAGGGTCGACCGCCGCCCGAGTCCCCGGCCCGACGCCCCCGCCCCCCTGGTCGCATCCAGGTCCAGCCTGCCCGGCCGGACCTGGTCGGACCATGGTCACGCCCCGCGCCCCGGTGCCCGGCCGGATGATGCAGATGCCCGACCCGGGCAGCGTCTCCCGCGAGTCCTCCCGCGGGCGGTCGACGCCGGGAGGGCAGCAAGGAGGTCGGTTCGAGGGCGAGTTCGTCGATGCTCCGGGCCCCGTCGATTAGGCTCGGGCGGAGGGCGAGGGAGGGTGGGGCGGATGCAGTCGGGGCTGAGTTTCTCCGCGGCGGACCTGGCGCAGACGCGGTTCGCGGTGTCGCCGATGTGGGAGGTCGTCACCAGCTTCCGGCTGCTGCGGCGGGCGGACGGGCAGCCGTTGTACCGGCGGTGGGCCGAGCAGGTCCGGCCGCGGCTGGTGCGGGCGGGGCTCGACCGGGGGTGGTTGGCGGAGCTCGTGCCCGTCGACGGCTACCTCGCGGACTTCCTCAATCCGACTCCGGCCGGCCCGTTCCCCACGCTCGCCACCGAGCTGGAGGCGATCCGGCGGACCGCGCCCGAGCGGGTGCGGGTCGAGCTCGGGATGCTGGCCGCCGAGCGCGACGAGGGGGCGCCTGCCCGGTTCCGGATCCTGTCCGAGGATCCGGAGGAGGCGTTGGCGAAGGTCGCCGCGGAGGTCGAGGCCTACTGGGAGCTCGCCCTCGCGCCCTACTGGGAGCGGATCCGGCGGTTGCTCGAAGCCGATGTGTTCCACCGGGCGCGGCAGGTGGCGGAGCACGGCTCGGCCCACGTGCTCAACGAGCTGCACGACTCCGTCCGGTGGGACGACGGCACCCTGCGGCTGGTCCGCCGGCACTGCGCGCTGACCCGTGACCAGGTCGGTTCCGGGCTGCTCCTGGTGCCCTCCGCGTTCGCCTGGCCGAAGGTGCTGACCCGGTCGGTGGCGCCTGAGCCACCGCAGCTCGCCTATCCGGCGCGCGGGATCGGCAACCTCTGGGAGCCCCGGGCCACCACCTCCCCGGACGCGGTGGCCGCCGTACTGGGCCGCTCCCGCACGATGCTGCTGACCGAGCTGGACACACCCGCGTCGACCACCCGGCTCGCCCAGCGGTCCGGCCTGTCCGCGGCCGGCGTCTCCCAGCACCTGACGGCCCTGCGCAATGCCGGCCTGGTGACCGCGCACCGCAGCGGCCGCTCCGTCCTCTACGCCCGCACCGCGCTCGCGGACGCCCTGCTGGCCCCGGCCGGGTACTGACCCGGCGGCCGTCCGAAGGCCGTCCGAAGGCCGTCCGGAGCCGGGCCGGGCGGCGGTTCAGCGGCCGGTGGCGATGTCGGCGACGAGGTTGATGGTGGTGGCCAGGATGCTGGCGCCGAAGACGTAGGACAGCAGGCAGTGCCGCAGCACGACCGCCCGCAGCCCGGTACTGGAGACGCTGGTGTCGGAGACCTGGTACGTCATGCCGAGGTTGTAGCTGAAGTACAGGAAGTCGCTGTACCGGGGCGGGACATCGGTGTTGAAGTCGATCCCGCCGCCGGGGCTCCCGTAGTAGATGTACGCGTAGCGGGTGGCGTACATCAGGTGGAGCGCCGCCCAGGCCGTGAACACGCCGCAGAGGGCCGTCGCGGCCGCGGCCCGGCTCAGGTCGGAGCGGCTGGCCAGGAACAGCAGCACGATGCCGACCAGTCCGCACAGCGCGGCGGTGACGACGGCGAACTCCTCCAGGGCGGGCCGGAACTCCTCGCGCCGGACGTTGCGGCGGGTGGCGGCGGCGTCCATCGGCCACAGGACGATCCACCCCGCCACGACGAAGGCCGTCTCCGCTCCGGCGATGCCGGCGAGGACGCCCAGCGGCACGCCCGTCAGGACGGCGACGACCGTTCCGAGGACCGCTCCGAGGATGGCCGAGCCGGCGAGCCGCGGGACGGCGGAGAGGACCAACGAGTGGTTCATGGGAGCCTCAGGCGCTGACGGCGGGGGTCGGCGTCAGCGTATCCGCGGCTGGGCCCGGGCGCAGCCGGGCGCGGGAGCCCGGAGAACGGGTCCGACCGGCGAAGGGGGAGGGGCGGGACGGAGCCGGGGAGGTCGGGGCTATGGTTCCTTGGCGGTCCACGGACACCAGGTACGAGGGAGAGTGCTGTGAAGTTGGTCGGTCGCACGATGACGGTGGCTACGGCCGGGGTGCTGCTGGGGGTCCTGACGGCCTGCGGCTCCAGCGGTTCGAAGGCCTCGGGCGACGGCGCCGCGGCGGCCGGCCGGGGCACGGCGACGGCCGGTGCCGGTGCGAGCGCGGAGGCGAGCGCGGGAGCGGGCACCGCGTCGCCGCAGGCCTCCACCGGCGGCGCGGGCGCCTCGCCC